>CAYVHK010000085.1:16064-18314 GCA_964451145.1 uncultured bacterium
AGTGATGATAATGGTTATTACCAATTTAACCAAAAATTTGAGCCCGCTAATTATGTTGTTAAAGCTACGGTCGATGGTTTTGAAGATAATCAAGTAGAGGTAATTATTCAGCCCGGTGAGCCGAGCCGAGCGGATATTTTACTTCAGCCTTTACAACCTGTTTTGGCTTTTTCCGAGACAGGGTTGGATTTTGGGTTAGACAAGGAAATCCTCAATTTGATTATTAAGAATGAAGGTACAAGTACTTTGAATTGGTCAGTAACAGAACCCGACGAAAGTTGGATTAAATTGAAAAAATTGAAAGGAATATCAACAAAAGAGGTGCCAGATAGACTAAGTTTAGAAGTTAGACGAGAAGGCTTAAAACCACAAGCTCATCAGTTAGATTTAGCGTTTATATCCAATGGAGGCAACTATAAATTTCCGATTACTATTAATGTTAAGTCTAAGCCTGCTCTTTTTGTATCTTCAGACCAACTAGACTTTGGCCTAGATAAAAAAGTACTAATAATCAGCATTGAAAATCGGGGGACGGGCCAACTTGATTGGTCTATGACTATTCCAGAAGGATGGGGCACGGCTGATCAAACCAGTGGCCAAATTCGCCAAAAACTAGATTTTATTAATATTAAGTTGGTTGCTAATCGAGAGGAAAGGGCGCTAGGCGATTATCAGCAGAAACTAACCATAGTTTCTAATGGTGGAAAGATGGACATGGGTGTTTCTATTAAGATTCTAGAAAAACCCCAAATAGGTGTTAGCAGATAAGCTATTTTTTTCGAAAAAGGTGAGGATAATTTGATTTTGACTATTAGAAATCTAGGAACAGGCCAACTGAATTGGCAGATTTCTTTGCCAGAATTGAAGTGGTTGAAAGTGATGCCAAAAAGTGGAATTGCTACGAATTCAGGTTCGTCGGTCGTTAAATTGAGTATTAGTCGTCTAGGGCTTGAGGCTAAAAAATACCAGTACTCAATCACCATTTCTAGTGATGGCGGCGATTGGCTTGTCGAAGTTAGTATGTTGGTTGACCGCCCGAAGTTGTTTTCTAATAATCAACACTTGTTATTTCTGCCTAAAATATACCAACAAAATTTTCAGTTGTATTGCCAAGGATTTATCGGCGTAGATTTTAAAATACAATCCAGTCATAGATGGCTAGCTGTGAATCCGAATAAAGGTGAATTATTGACTGATCAACCTGTCACGGTGTAGACTTTGGTAGACCGGTTTTCTTTACACCGAGGAAAAAGTCAAGCAGTACTGCAAATTAATTCCAATCAAGCTAGCCAAAAATTATATGTAACAATAACAGTTGAAGTACTACCGCACTTTCCATTTAAAAATAGTTGATGCTAAAAATAACCGACCGATTGCTAAAGCTAAATTCCTCAGTAGAGAGACACAAACGGATGGTCGAATACAAATTTCCGACACCCATTTGGTTGAGGTTCAAGGTATTGTCTCTTCCAAAGGTTATTTAGATCAATCTTTTTTTGTACCATTGACTTATGGAAACCAAAGGGTCGTGGAAAAAACGGTCAGACTAACACCAATCCCTAGAAAAACACGCACTATTCGGAATAGAGATCTTGATTTCCCAACTGAAATTGCTCTTTCTGGTGGTGGTAATTTTGCTTATGTGATTAATAGTCAGCGGTCAACAGTTAGCCGAATTACGGTTGATATTGATGAAGTATTAAGCACTTTGGCTATCCTAGATAATAGTAGAGTTCCAAAGGACATAATTATACACCCGATAACGGGTGATATTTTGGTTGCCAATAGTTTTGTTCAACCAATTAAATTAGGTATTATGCAGAATGATACAGTTTCCATTATATCCGAATCATTTAATCATTCAATTCTAGTAAATGTTGGTAATTATCCGACAGGATTAAGCATTAATCCTACCACTAATCAACTTTATGTAGCCAATCAGTTGAGCAAGACTATTTCTATTATCGATTTAGGGAAAAGAAAAGAGATCGGTTTGCTGGTTCCATTTCAGAGGAACGCACCAAGTCGAATGGCTTTGGTTGATAACGACCTTTATGTCATTGTGGCGAAATCCATAAAAGTTTTTGATCCTAGATTGAAAAAACATCTCAAAATCATAAGAAATATTTTTGATCCTATGGATCTTGAAGTGTCTAGTAATCAGAAATTTGTTTACGTAATCAACAACAAAAAAAAGTTTAGGTGTAATCGATACTATGAGCCGATCAGTTGTCCAAGAGATTCCTGTGG
>CAYVHK010000086.1:0-16752 GCA_964451145.1 uncultured bacterium
CCAGCCAAAAATCGAGCTTTAGCTGAAATCGCCGAGGAAATTTCAGTTTAGGTGTCGCGCAAGTTGGTTAGTACAGCAGGTCGGGAATGCTAAAACAAGAATTTCAAGAAGATATTTGCTCTTCAACTCAGAAGAAACTGCAAGGAGTAGAAACAAAAGCTTCCTGACAAGCTGGCCAATTTAATTGTGTTTATTGCCTGTTGAACAAAACCGAATATGCCAAGCTACAAGTCGAGAGGATTGTCGATACCACAAAGTTATCACTCGACCTTTACCAAACAGCGCTGGTCAAACTCAACGCTAGTCAATTAACTAATGCTCTTTCTCTTTATTTGAAATCTCTTTTGCCTATTCAGAATTATTTGGCTCAATCATTGCCCATTAAACTAAATGATGGTTCGACCATCCAACTGCAAAACCAAATTTATATTCACCTTCAAGAAATTTTAGGGTAAGTAAAGATAAGTAGCAATTCACCGGAAATCTTAATCAAATTTGGGCAGCGAATTTCCAACCCATTGCAGGTCAAAGTTCCGACTTCTACACCATTAACACAACTGCCAATCCGATTTACTTCCGTCAATGAATCTACCGTCTATCGATATTGTCGCCACTACAACTACTAATCAAAATGGGATAGCAAATAGCCTCTTGAACAAAATCAATACGATAAATAAAATCCAGATCGTGGAAGCAAGACCAGATTTATTAGCTTTTATGGGATCAAACCAGATCACATCTAAATATCTGAGAATGTTAATTGCGAATTGGCCAGTACCAACCGCAAAATTTATCTTGAAACCAGTTAGGCCATCAGTTTATATCAAGGCTACAGAGATAAATTTTGGACAACCTATTTCCACGACTTACGCAACGGCTGAATTGAACAAAACGCTGACTTCCGTTGGTCTTACATTCACGGATAATGAAGCTGATTTCTTTATCGAATTACGAACCAGTACTAGAGTAGTAATGAAGTTTATGGTCAATGCATAGCTTACGTTGATTTAACAGTCCCTTTAATAGAAATGATAACCGGTCGGAAAATTTACCAGTAAGGATTATTAGATATAAAAGGCATACACCGCAGCTACCAGCAATCAGGTTTACAAGCCTTAGAAAAATGGGAAGCACAATTACTCCTAATTTAGTGTTAGCAATCCAAGAATAAGTTAGTTGCTAGTGAACATTATCCATTTTCTCTAAAGTGAATTACCTTGTTGATTGCGTTGATATAGGCTTTTGCACTAGCTTCGATTATGTCCGTGCTTGCCCCATGTCCGATGAAGGATCGGCCCTTTTCTTGTACTTTTACCGTCACTTCTCCGATAGCATCCATTCCCTCTGTTACCGATCGAATTTGGTAATCTGACAATTTGGGAGAAAAACCAGTGATACGAGAAATAGCTTTATATGTCGCATCAACAGGTCCGTCTCCTGTTGCCGCTTCGGTTACGGAACCATCTTTGGTGGTAATACCAACAGTAGCTGTTGAAGTAATCTGGTTTCCACTAAAAATTTGGATATGGTCAAACTGATATCGAGTTTCGCTGATTAGAACAGTTTTAGATTCATCTTGCATGATGGCTTCAAGGTCCGCATCATGAACCTCTTTCTTTTTATCAGCCAAAGATAGAAAACGCTCATAGATCGAGTCTAGCTGTTCCGTTTCAACCTTATAGCCCAATACAGCTAAACGATGTCGTAAGGCGTTACGCCCAGACCTCGGGCTTAAGATAATCTGACTTTCTTGCAAACCAACCACTTCGGGGTTGATAATTTCAAAAGTGTCTCTTTGTTTAATTACTCCGTCTTGGTGAATACCAGAGCTATGAGCAAAAGCGTTAGCTCCAACAATGGCTTTATTAGCAGCTACTGGCATCCCCATTGTTCGACTCACCAACCGACTGATCGGTACAATTTCAGTAGTATTGACATCGGTATGAACATCTTCAAAATGATCGCGCCGAGTGCGAATTGCCATCACAATTTCTTCCATCGAAGTATTACCAGCTCGCTCGCCCAGTCCATTAACCGTACACTCAACCTGCCTTGCTCCATTTTTAATGGCTGCTATACTGTTGGCAACAGCCAGTCCCAAATCGTTATGACAATGGACACTAATAACGGCTTGTTCAATGTTAGTTACACTTTGCTTAATATTAGCAATCAAATGGCCAAATTCTGAAGGGATAGCATACCCTACAGTGTCAGGTATATTAATAATGCTAGCTCCTGCTTCAATCGTGGCATATATGATCTCAAAAAGGTAAGTGGGATCGGTACGAGCTGCGTCCATTGGCGAAAATTCGACTGTTGAACACAAACTCCGAGCATAAGCAACTGATTCAATCGACGACTTTAGAATAGTATTCTTATCCGACCTCATTATTCCCTTAATGTGAATTTCTGATGTACCAACGAAAGTATGTATTCTGGGTCGTTTCGCATTTTTGATTGCCTCCCAAGCATCGGTAATGTCCCTTTCAACAATTCGTGATAAGGCACAAATCTCTGGTCCATCGATTTCATTGGCAATCCGATTAACAGCTTCAAAATCTACTGGGGAGGAGCGAGGGAAGCCAGCTTCAATAACATCAACGTTCAGGGCCGACAAATGTTTGGCAATCGAGAGTTTTTCATTGCCGTTCAAGGCTGCTCCTGGTGTTTGCTCTGCATCACGCAATGTTGTATCAAAGATCAGTATTTTTTCAGACATGCGTTGATCTCCTATTTTGCTATTGCTCCGATTTAATCTAATTTTCGTCCAATAGCAGTTGCTAAGTGCCTCAAATCAGCCATTAAGGTGCTAAATTGATCTGGGAAAAGGGATTGTACCCCATCACCGGTCATCGAATTATCAGGGTCATGATGAACTTCTAAAATTAGGCCATCGGCACCGGCTGCGATCGAAGCTTTTGACATTGGGGCAACATAGCTGCGAATTCCCGTTCCGTGACTTGGGTCGGAAATAATTGGTAAGTGGCTGAGTTCTTTGATCGCAGGAACAGCATTAAGATCAAGTGTATTTCGGGTATGCGTTTCAAATGTTCGAATGCCCCTTTCACATAAAATAACATTTGGATTACCTTCGGATAGTATATATTCAGCTGCTAACAACCACTCCTCAATAGTTGAAGAAAAACCACGTTTTAGGATCACTGGTTTTTTTTGCTTTCCGACTTCACGCAACAGGTAGAAGTTTTGCATATTGCGTGTGCCCAACTGAAAAATGTCAGTGTACTGTCCGACTAATTCGACTTCTTGTGGAGTCATTACTTCGGTGACAATACCAAGACCCGTTTCTTCTTTAGCTGTGACTAACATTTTAAGAGCAGACTCTCCAAAACCTTGAAAACTATAGGGGCCTGTTCGTGGTTTAAATGCCCCACCTCGAATAAAAGTAGCACCTGACTGCTTGATTTCTTGGGCAATCCGAACAATCTGCTCAGTGTTTTCCACTGCACAAGGTCCAGCAATCACAACCAGCTGATTACCACCGATTGTGGTGCCATTGGACACTATAATTGTTGCTTCATCCCGAAATTGACGGCTCGCCAGTTTATATGGGGCTGAAATTGGCATTGTACGATCAACTCCTCTCATTGACTCAATAGGTTGATTCGCTAACTTGGTTTTGTCTCCAATTACACCGATAAGCGTGTGTTGTTCACCTGTTGATTTTTGGGCTTGTAATCCTGCGGATTCAATCCGTGCAACAACTTTAGTAATGTCCTCCTGTGTTGCCTCCGGTTTCATAATGACAACCATCTTCTATCTCCCTGTTTTGTTCCAGTCATATTGTTTAATGTGTGTCTTCAGTGAATTCTTTATAAAAACGAAAACGCCCATCACCGATGATTTTTATTCGATGATGGGCGTTCGTTCAAGTCTTTGTTATTGATCTCTATGTTGTCTCCACAACCCACTCGTGCCCATCACACCAATAATAAAAATACGAAAGACATAAGTCAAAACCCCGGACTAAACCAATACTCAGAAACGGAAAAGATATACGGGCGATTTTTTCCATAGAAAAATCTTTGTTTATATTTAATATAAGCGGGCTAGGCCTCGCTATTTTAGCCAACGGTGTAATTCCTGTCAAGCTGATTTTATAATCTAGTATACTAAACTAATCAAGAAATGTTAATATTAGCTAGCTAAGAATGCTACTTAAAAATCTGACTAATTGCTATTTTTTAGATAAAGGAATTAATGGAATTTTGCAAAACTTACTCTCTCTTGTACCGATTTGGATTCATTTGCTAGCAATGGCAGGAGCTTTTGGCACCACCATTTCCTGTATTGTTTTATCTCGAACGTCTCTATCCCCCCCCCAAAATCAAGATGATATTGTTTGGCGCACACCACAATTATTTTTGGGATTATCTTTCTTGACCGGCCTCGCACTGGTTTACTTGCGTTTCACTTCAGCTATGGACAGTGGCACTTCGCTTGACATGCATTTTTGGAGTCTTACAGGTTGTAAACTAACTTTGCTAGTGCTTGCTGGTGGGCTCTCAGGTATGGCTAGCAAGAAGACTAAGTCTGGCCAAATTTCGAGTCACTTTTGGTTGGGAACAGCGGCCATTTTTGCCGTAGCAGCTTTTCTTGGGCTGAGTGTTTAGTTCACTTCAGTTAACAACTGAACTATCTCTTTTTCCAGCTTTCTCATAGCGTGTTGATCACTAGAATCGTAGTAGCCTCGAATGCGTTGCTGATCATCTAATAAAATAAAATATGGACTATGATTGGCGAGCTCTGTTTTTGAACCAACTTTAAATCCTTTCCAAGCCAATTGGTGAATTATATCTTCGGCCCCGGTTAAGAAAAACCATTTCTCGTTTTTTATACCGTAAGATTCAGCGTACGTTTTAAGCCTTTTAGGAGAGTCATAAGTTGGATTGACTGTAATTGAAAGTGCTCGGAAATTTGGATTATCCTGATGACGGCGATAAAATTTCAACATTTTCTGAGTCATTACAGGACAGACGCTGGGGCAAGTGGTAAAAATAAAATCGGCTAACCAAACCTGACCTTTAAGGTCATCAAATGAAAATGGTTGTGAATACTGATCGATGAGTTCAAAAGTTGGAATGGAACCAAGAACAGGAAGATTTGTTTCTTGAAGCTTGGCTTGGGCGGGAGATAAAAAATGGCGGGTAATAGCCAATGTGCTTAACAAAAAAATAAAAACAACAACAAAAATTCCGAATCTATGCCACATTTACCACTGGATCAGGTTAATTAAAATAATGTTTTTGAATTACTAGGTTTCTGATATTAATTTCCTTACCAAGCATCGCCTTCTTCGAGCGCCTTTTTAACTTGTTCTTTCTCCCAAGTTTGATACGCATCCTGTTCTAATACAATCAGATCTCCTCTCATATTATAGTGTCCTGTACCACATAGTTGCGCACAACCAATTTCCCAGTTATTTTTCTTGGTTGGATTTTTAGGAGAAGTATCATTAGCTGTGAAAGTGACGGGAATGCTAGTGCCAGGAATAGCATCTTGCTTAACACGCATAACCGGTAAGAAGAAGTTGTGAATAACATCATAGCTACCGACATGAACCAAAATCTTTTTACCGACTGGCACATATAATCTACCTACGCTAGCGAAGTCGTCTTTGGCATCAGGATCAGATCGGTCTAAACCCAGAACATTACTGCTACCATCAACTAAACTCGGAACAGTCTTACCAAATATACCATCTGATCCCGGATAATGAATATTCCATTGAAATTGCTGACCTATAACACGAAGTTCAATGTCATGATCTGTCGATTCTTCTGTTGCACTAGCAATTTCTTGAATCCAGAACGGCAACGAGAAACCAATGAGTAATACAGCTTCAATCAGTGCAACTCCAACCTCTAAATAGCTGGAGTAATGGGTTTTAACGCCGTGGTAATCAGCTTTAGGATTTCGAACTCGACTAAATCGAAATAGTGTATAGATAAAAAATATACCCCAACCAATGAACAACACTAACATTAGCCAATGGACATAAACAATTAAAGTATCCACTGTATCGCCATGTGTTGAGGCGTTGAGCGGCATCCAATTTTGCAAAAACGACTTCATAAATTATATGTCTCCCGTTTTTTTACCTTTGGTTGATTGTTCCATTGCCAAATTATATCTCCGAGAACGTGATTTGAAATTTAGAAAAAAAGCACCAAAGCCCACAAGTAAAAATCCAATGAATCCAAGTAAAACCAATATTGCACTATTCATTCCTTGCATCATTTTGGAATTAGGATCACCGAAACAAACAGCGCAAGCTATTGCGTTCTGATTTTGCCAGATAAAAAAAAACGATAATAGACAAAAATAAAACTGTCTCAAAATGTTTCTCCGGAGTCGGGCAAGTTCCGCATCTTTTTGATAAAAAAGAATAGATAAAGACTTAAACTGACACCTAAAATAAAAGATAGAATCGCAGAAACAAGATAAATTGTTCCTTCTTGCTTAATGCACCAGCCACCAAAAATCAAAGTTAAAATTACAGAAACAAGAATAAAGAATACGTGAAATGATTTAAGTGACACAGTTATATATCCATTCAAAATTAAAGCATCAGATAAAGAACTGGAAACAAGAAAATCCAAACTAAATCTACGAAGTGCCAATAAAGACCGGAACACTCGATTCGGTTGGTGAACCTCTCAGGTTCAGTATGCCACATTTTAGCACCAGGCAATAACAAATATAAATTAACGATCACACCACCAATAATATGTAGTGCGTGCAAGCCGGTCATAGTAAAGTAAATGGCATAAAAAGTATTAGTTTTTGGGAAATAACCATGCGAGAATTTTTCCTTATATTCAAACGCTTTAACCCCTAAAAATAACAAAGAGAGCAGAATAGTCGCCGCCATAAAAATCTTATATCGACCCAAATTATGCATTTTCAGAGAAGCCCAAGCCATTACGATTGTTACACTAGACGTAATTAAAACAAGTGTATTAAAAGTAGCGATCGGCACATTTAAATGGCTGACACTATTATGCCAAACCCCTTCAGGAGAGCCAATATAAAGCAAAATTAAAGTGGAAAAAAGAGCACCAAAAAGCATTACTTCAGAAGATAGAAAAAGCCAAATACCCATTTTACCGTTATAGACGCCAGTATCAGGCCTCGGTTGTACTGTGTAAGGGATATCCATCTTTAAGCCTCCGTCTCTTTCAAAGTCTGTGGTGAGAAATCAGTCTTATGTCCTGGAACGCTGTATTCATAGGGGCCGCGATGAACTTCTGGTATTCGATCAAAGTTCAAGTGTGGCAAGGGTGGAGAAGGAGCTGCACACCACTCTAGAGTAGTTGCTTGCCACAGATTGTCATCAGCTTTTTCTTTGGAGAATAATGAGCCAAAGAAATTAAAAATAAAGAACAGCTGGAAAAAAGCCAATCCAATAGCACCATGAGTACTAAATTTATTGAGGTGTAGTACATCTTGGGCATGTGCATATATAGTTCCACCATCCCAAAGTCGGCGAGAAACTCCTGCTAACCCTATTGCAAACATAGGCATAAAAATCAAGTTCATACAGATCATAGAACCCAAAAAGTGGATTTTACCTAATGTTTCGTTCATTCTCTTGCCCGTTGCTTTCGGATACCAATAATAGATACCCGCAAAAAGAGCAAATATAGTTCCAGGTGCTACAACATAGTGAAAATGGCCTATTACATAATAGGTGTCATGCAGGTGAATGTCGCTTGTATTCAGACCCAACGGAAGACCAGTCAAACCACCAATACCAAACATGGGTAAGAAACCAAGAGCAAACAACATGGGCGTATTAAACCGGATGGAACCGCCCCACAGAGAAATAAAAAAAGCTGTTAAAATGATAACTGACGGAATTGAAATAATCATCGTAGTCGCTTGGAAAAAGGCACTGATAGCAGTTCCCATTCCGGTCAAATACATATGATGTGCCCAAACAACAAAGGACATAAAACCGAGAAAGATGGCTGCATAAACCATCGATTTATATCCCCAAAGCGGTTTTCGAGTATTGTTAGCAATAATTTCACCTACAATTCCCATGGCAGGCAGAATCAAAACGTAAACTTCCGGATGAGCCAAGAACCAGAACAAGTGCTGATAGAGCAGAGGACTCCCACCGGCAAAGTCTTGTACTACGTCACTAACAACCAACCCACTAGGCATGAAAAAACTAGTTCCTGCGACCCGATCCATTAACTGTAAAATACCTGCTACCTCCAATGGAGGAAAAGCAAGTAACAATAGGAAAGCAGTAATTAATTGGCACCAAACAAAAAAAGGTAATCGCATAAAAGTTAGCCCTGGTGCCCGTAACTGAAAAATGGTAACGATAGTATTGGTTGAACCTAATAGTGAGGAAGTAATAAGAAAAATCATGCCTAACAGCCACATGGTTTGTCCATCCCAAAAAGCACCTTTTCCTGCTAAAACAGAAAGCGGAGCGTAAGAGGTCCATCCAGATTGTGCGGCTCCACCTGGTGTTAAAAATCCAAGCATCATCACAATTGTTCCTACGAAATAGACCCAATAGCTGGCCATGTTCAATCGGGGGAAGGCCATATCCGGAGCACCAATCTGTATTGGTACCATGTAATTTCCAAAAGCGCCAACGGCCAATGGTACAACACCTAGAAAGACCATAATGGTACCGTGCATAGCGCCTAGCATATTGTACTGATCTGTATTAATAATGGCATTCTCTGGATAAGCCAGTTGCCAACGCATGATCAGAACAAAAGCAAAACCAACTAACAGAAAAAATAGGCTGGTAATGCCATATTGAATACCAATAATTTTATGATCAACAGAAAATATATACTTTCGCCAAAAACCTTCATCATGATGATGGTGCTCGTGGTGATGATCTTGATGGTCTGCCATTTATGATTCCTTACTTAAGCGCGTTTTTGACTAAGATTTTGTCAGTGTAAAATTCAAGGCTCCTGACTGTCCATTGACAACTTCAATTTCCTGTGTTTTAGTACCCAATCGCTCGTGCCACACTTCAACAGCATATTTGCCTGCCGGTAAATTTTTCATTTCAAACTTACCATCTGATTGTGTAACATAAAAAAACGGATGGGAAACAACACTGATGTAGCTCTTCATCCAAGGGTGAATGTCACATTTGACAAAGAAAATCTCTTCTTGATCGTAAGTTTGTTCCATTTCTCCCCCCTTATTGACAGCTTTATTAAAGGCCTTATTTTTTTCGGATAGGGTATGGACGTTATGAAGGACTTTGTCCGAATTCTTGAATTTCACTGCCTGACCAGTTTGAATGCCAAGCACATGAGGTGTATAAATACATCCAATTTGATCTAGTATTGCTGATGTAGCCGGTGGATTATATTTAGCATTGGCTGGTAAGCCACTCTTTATTTTAACGACAACATTTCCGATAGTATTGTTTGGACCAAGAACCAATGCCTCAGATACTACTTCGGAATTATGCTGCTCGTGGCATTCGACTATGCACCCCATATCGACAATCTTGAGTTTGGGCACAGTACCTGAAAAACTAACAACACCGGAAATAGAAGCTGTACCGGTCGTCTTCTTTACTGTTGGTGTTGTCGTCTTTTTTACTGTTGGTGGCTGCTTAGGTGTTGGTTTATCACCGCTACAACTGGCGAAGTATAGGCACAAAAAAAACAGTGTAAATAGGCGGAGCCAAACTGTTTTCATTTGTGTGGGAAACCGACTCATTTCTTATTTCTCCTTCTCAAATCTTTCGGCTAAAAAATGCTCAAAATGCTCAATTTCAGGGGGAATCTTAAAACCACGAAATTCACTACGACAATCATAACAAACGGCCATATCATTTACTTTCCGATAAAGTAAAACATCAATAATTGTAAAAAAAGACAAACTACAAATTGTAATTATCAGTAAGTACCTATAACCTATCACATAGCCAATAATAGCTGGTATGATAACCGCGCTAAAAAGAACAATACCACATCCCAGAAGTTGATTAAAATCCTTTTGTCGATAAAAATATCGGCAGTCGCAGATTAAACAAACTTCCAAGGGCAAAGCTTCAGCATTCCAATCTTCACCGCATCCTTTACAACAGTTAATATTCGTTTTCGCACCAACATTGTAGTTAACAATAAATGGTTGGTTACAATTTATACATTCACCAGAGACGGTGGGGGTCACAAAACCAGTCCATATTCTAATAAGTAATACTTGTAAGCTAGATCCCCCATCAGAATCGAGGTTACAACAACGTACAAAATACCTGTTGCTGACTGAGTTGACTTCACTTTAATTGTTTCATTTACCATGTATGTTAGTACAAGTGGAAAAATAACCCCAAAGAATAAGCCAACACTAAGCAAAAGACCATCTATTGTCTGCAGAAAATCAAAGATCGAAATTTCATTACCTCGGTGGTTAATTTTAACTGTTAGAGTTACAAATCCATTCCACAATAACCTAACAGCTAGCAAGCCCCAAAGTATCTTAGTAGCTTTATCAAGCAAAACAATCGGTAAATCAATGACGTTTAAATACCAGTGTCCCAAAACGCCAGCAAAAATAGCCGCGCATAGAACCAAGCTACCTACAAAAGAAAGCAAGGTTCCAATCCCCCAATTAGGGGACGCTAAAAAGACACGCCCCACCACTTGGAATAGGATTACCATGCCTAAAATCGAAGGTAAGGCAACTATTAAGCCTCGAATCTGAGAACGAGTCCAAAAAATAGCAGTTACTAACAGCAAGGCAAAAAACCAAGCAACTGCTAACCAACGAACCAATAACAGATCTTTGTCAATCAAGACAACTAAATTAGGCAACCAAAGGCACCCAACCCCAATTCCAGTAGAAAAACAACTAAACCCGAGGTTAAACCGATAAAAGCCCGTATCGATTAACTTGTGATTGCTAAACCAAAAAAATAGTGGATAGAAGCAACCGAAATTAAAAGCTGTTGTGATTAATAATTGTGATAACATAGAGGCTATTACGCCGATTCTTATCACATCTACTTAGTCATCAGCACATAGTCGCGAATTGCTTTCACTTGTGCACCATCCTCCCCGTTCAAAATAGTTGAGAATGGCGTGGTATTTGTGTAGTTTTGAGGATCAATTTCCCCATGCTTGTACTCATCATAATAAGCTGGCATCTTAGTACCAGGCATTAAACCGGGGGCATTAGCAATCCAGCGTAACATCCATTCGGGTCTTAATCGACGGCTAGCCAATTTCCAATTTGGCGCTTGGTCTTTGGGCGATTTGTTTTCTGGTTCTTTGTTTCCAATTGCGTGGCATTGTCCACAGTGATGGCCATCTTTAGAAACTAATTTTTGGGCCGCGGCTAATTTTGATCCCGGAAGATTAAGTTGGTGTGGGTCACGGAAAACATTATCTTGCCATGAATCAATGGAAACCCAGTTGTAGTCATCTCCTTCCGGTTCTAAATAATTGAAGTACTTAACAAGAATGTTAATTTCCTCTTCACTGAAATCGTAGGTTGGCATCCTGACTTGAACCGAAGGTCGAATCGTTTCAGGTTCACGCAAGAAATGATACAACCAATCCGGTTTTACTTTCTGTCCTTCACCAATTAAGTTAGGTGGTACAAAACTAACCAGATCAGCTTTGGCTTCCATCCGAGAAACATCTTCATAATCTGGTTGTTCCATCATCCAATCTAGTAAAGCCGGCTTAATAGCATGGCCCCGGTTTTCAATCAAGTGGCAACCTTGGCAATTCTTTTCAGCGATTAGGCTTTGTCCTTTTTCATAAAAAACGTTTTGGGTTGTCCTAGGCATAATTTTGGACGCTTGGGCTTCCTGTTTCACAAATCCCATTAAGGCCGTCACAACAGCTTCGATTTCCGTATCAGTAAAACCGAAATTAGGCATTCTAAGTTTATCTTGAAAGGCTTTAAATTCATTAATAACATGGACGGTATCCAAGTTCGTTAATTTTTCTGTATTTAAATCCACACTAGCATTGGTGTCGTAGATTCTCGGGTTTTTCAGTTTCTGTGTGAACCACGCGGAATTAGTGTGTGGCAAATGGTCCTTATAGTGCTCATGGCCATGGCTATCCGTATACTCTGATTGGACTAAACCAAAATCAAACTTTTTGACCATCTTACTCCCATGATAGGTTAACTCAGCACCAACAGGCTTCACATCTTCAAAACCGGCAATTTCGTGACAACCATAACAGCCATAATGACTAATTAACTTTTTCCCAGCATAACTAAGTGTTTCATTCGTTCCCCAACTGTCAATCTTATTCAAAACCTCGTTTTTAGTGTACGATCCTTGAAGAAATTCACCGGCAATAGTATTTAACATTGTTTTATCGTAATCAGCCACAGTCGTTCGCTCAAACCCTTTTGAGTCCAGAGAAATCAAATAGGACGTGACGTCTGCTGCTTCTTGGTCGGTCAACCTTAGATTTGGCATCTTGGTATTAGGACTATAGGATTGCGGGTTTTTAATCCAGCTATAAATCCATTCAGCAGAAGTTTTTTCTCCTATACCAATTAGATTGGGCCCATATTCTCGACGAAGCTGATTCCTTTTTTCTGCCAAATCGTTATCCTCTTCGATGGGAACAGGTAAAACTTGATGGCATCCCTGACAACCAAGTGCTTGGAACGCCTTTTTCCCCCGTACTTTATTTCCACCAGCAGGTATGTCCGGGACGTTGGACTCGACACTTTCACTGTAAAGGTAGTGGGTCATCGCATGAATTTCTGTGTTGGCTCGTGTATCTGCTTCAGTTTGATTTTGTCCAGTGTAACGTTGATTGAGAAGACGAGCTACACCAGTCGTCGGATCGCCATCACCATCACCATAGAAGGTCGGCATCCAAGTATTGTGGCGAAAATCTCTTGGGTTTTTGATCCATTTTCTAGCCCAATCTTGATCCTTAATCTTAGATGCAACTTTCCGTAACGACGGACCAATATTTTTCTTTGCCATGCGAGGTCGATATTTTTCAATCGCATGACAACCATAGCAACCGGATTTTTCAATTAAAGCCAAGCCGAGATTGAGCTTATCTGCTCCTTCCAAATTAGTTGTTTCCGAATGGCATTTAAAACAGCCAGCTTCTGTATATTTCTTGGGAAACATTGGGCGTGGCCAGTGGTGCATTTGGTGCCATTTTTCTTCGTCTACATCGGCTGGTCCAATATTTCCGTGATGCCAATCTAATTCTTGTTCATGTGCAGATGGCATATGTACACTGGAGACAAAGCTCGTCCCCCGTCCTCTACCTGCATGACAACTAGTACAGCCAAATTCTTCATAAGGATGTGGCGAGGTACTTGTTAAGAAGAGATCTAGATTAGGATGGGTTTTGTACGGATTTTTGTCTTGGGCAAATTCTGGCTTACTTATTCCTTGATGACAAGTGGTACAACGATCCACCTTCGGAACTTGAACAAAGTTCATATCCTCAGTCACATCGCTAATAACGACTTGTTGAACACGATAATAAGGATTGGTTAAATCTAGAATTGGCAAGTCTCTGATTGCATCGGCTATTTTGTTTGCTGTAGACATTCGATTAACTTCAACTTTGGCATGTTGTTTAGCTAAGAGAATCTGTTCTTTACCAAAATCTTGCTCAAACTTTCTGTCAATAGCTTTTTCCTCTGCCTTCAGTATCTGAAGTTTTTTTTCATTTTGTCGAACTTTAACTTGAGCTAATTCTTGTTTCCCTTTTTTTCGTTTAACGTCGTTGTCTTTATTTTTTAACTTCTGTCGCAAATCATCTGCATTTCCTCCGTGCCCAGCTTGAGCTTCCTTGTATTCATAAGTCAATTTATCGAACTCAGCTTTGGAGAATTTGTAGGCTTGGTCTACAACGTAAAAAGCATCATTGCTTTCCTTTAATGTTTGTTCAGCTAATTTCCTTTCTGTTTTTGCTCTAATTAAGGCCTTTTCTGTTTCTACTGTGAATAACCCCGCATCGTAAGCTTGACTGTTATATGCGACAGATAATTTTTCAGATTCTAATGTTCTGAACTTTCGCTGATAGTGCTTCCAAGTTCGTTCGTAGTCATCTGCAAACATCCATACTAAAGAAACTAGGAACAGAATGCTCGCGACGGCAAAAATCCGATTGAGCGTGACGGGTTTATAATATTTTTGGTCTTTTTCTGTCAGCACTTCTACTATGCTCCCCGATACGAACTAAACATTTAGGAAATATTCCGGAATAGCAATCAGATATTGCAAGTTAAGGCCCCAACGTAGATACATTTTAATAGGTAAAGCAGCCATTGATAGCAATAGAACTACAAAGATACTATAACGAATTATACCTAACTTACCTACATACGATTTGAGCAATGTTTTAGCTAAAATGCCAGGCATAACAAAAAGATAAAAAGCCACAGCAATAAAGCCAGGTGCTTCCCGTAATAATATATTTTTTGGTAATGCTTGGCCTGCCCATTTCACCCAAACCAACTCCGACAAGTTGATGTTGTTTAGAACAAGAACTTTGTGTACATCCCATTTTTCAAACGGCCCAAAAAAATTCCAATTAGGACCACGTAAAAAGGTTCCCAAAATCACCATATAGACCCAAAGACCAAGCCAACCAAAAAGGAAAATGGAGATTTCAGCCTTTCTTTCAGCATAACAATAATAACCATTACCCTTTTTATTCAGGTCGATGTAAGGTATTGCCATCAGGCCGACTATGATCAGTGTAGGAAAAATTACACCAGCTAACCAAGGGTCAAAATAGACCAACATTTCTTGCAATCCCAGAAAATACCAAGGGGCTTTGGAAGGGTTAGGTGAATCGGCGATATTAGCAGGTTCTTCTAGTGGGGCTTTCAACAATATCCCCCAAACAATCAGTACAATAGAGCATATAACCAAGGCAATTAGCTCAACATAAATTAGGTCTGGCCAGACCAGGATTTGGCTATCGAGATCATCAGGATCCGAAAACTCTTCTGGTTTTTCTTTATTACCTGTTCTTAGATCATTGGCTAACCCCTGTTTCATGCATACCCACAAAAGAAAAGGCACAATATAAAGCAGAAGTACGATTGGAACATTATCAGGTTTGGTAATGATAGTTCGGAAAGTCTCATCGCTAGTAAGACCAAATATCATAAAGGCAGTTAGAATGCCAAAAAACACAATAGCCCCTGCATCTGTCCACATTTTGTCCAAGCGCAACTTTTTGTTCCACTTCATAAACCAGTCATTCGGTGGGAATATAAAAAAGAAAATGGCAAATATAAAACTAAAAGAATACAGCGGATCTGTAATTAGATTAATTACGTTTTTTATTATGTCCATTGCGATACCTCTTTAAGTAGGCCCGGAAATTCCACCATCTTTACGAACACGCCAGAAATGGACGGCCATGAAAATCATAATTACAAAAGGAAGACCGATACAATGGAGAACATAGAATCTCAATAAAGTCGCCTCACCAACAAATCGACCAGCTTTCAACACAAAAGAAGCATCAGCTGCAGGGTGAACCAGCTTAACATCTCCTATTTGCATTAGCGTTGCTCCTGGTCCTTCGTAACCCAATAAGGGTGATGCCCTACCCATGTTAGCACCAACTGTAATAGCCCAGATCGCTAACTGATCCCACGGCAGCAAATAGCCAGTGAAACTGAGCAAGAGTGTCAAAGTTAACAGGATAACACCAACAATCCAGTTAAACTCGCGGGGCGGTTTGTATGAACCAGTCATAAAAACTCTGAACATGTGTAACCAAACGGCCAACACCATCAAGTGTGCTCCCCAACGGTGCATTTCTCTCATAATACCAAGTGGTACCTGCTCACCAATGTCAACCATATCCATATAGGCATGTTCTGCTGTTGGCCGATAATAAAACATCAGTAAAATACCAGTGATAGTTAAAACCAAAAACGTAAAAAACGATAATCCACCCATACACCATGTGTATTTAACTTTTACTGCATGTTTAGGTAGCCGAACAGGATGAAGATGTAGGAACACATTATTCAATACCCCCATCATTCGTTGTCGCCGATCCCAATTTACAGGTAATCCACCAGTCCTAAAAATTGAGCGAACAATAACATTATTGCCAATACTTTCGCCAATTTGCTGGAACAATCCAGGTCTTTTTGCCTGTCCGTTTCTCATTGTTAAACTATTTTCTCCGTCCTAAGCCCAAGGAAGAAACGCATTATCGTTTTCCCATTGACCCTTTTCTTTTTGAAACTTAACATTTTTATCGATTAAAATCTGACCATCAGAGGCTAAGCCAATCCAATATCTCTCTAGCGGACGAGGAGCTGGACCTTCGAAGTTAATGCCCGTTTTTCGAAAACCACTACCGTGGCAGGGACACTTGAATTTACTTTCACCCGACAACCAATTCGGTGTACAACCTAAGTGCGTACAAACGGTCGATAATGCATAAACATATTCGTCAGTTCGCCCAATCCAAACCCCAAATTTCTCCTTGTAAGTTTCGTCGATTGCTCCAATCGTATAATTATCAGGATAACCAGCTTTGAAGGATTGCGGGGGTTCAAATAAAACATTGGGAAATAAATAACGCAAAATCATAGTAGCGAAAGCTGGTATCCCACCCAAAAGGAAGGCCGACCAACCTGCTGCCATTGCTAGCCACCCACGACGTTCAAACTTGAATTCTAACTTAGGCTTAACACTACGCTTGATTTTCCCAGTTACGATAGGATGTAGTTCCCCACTAGTCGAAGAAGTACTTC
>CAYVHK010000086.1:16852-18304 GCA_964451145.1 uncultured bacterium
CCTTCAGCTGGTAGTTTACCTAGCTTAGCCAACATCTTACGCCGAGCTGGCGACATCTCTTCAATATTATCGTCGCTCATCTCTTACCTCCAATGCCGTCTTTAATACGTCCATATTTCCGTCTTTATTATCTGCGAAATTATCTATAGCTTGATTCAGTTCAGAATCATCTAATTTTCCTGCGGATCGAATGGCAACAACCAAAATTTGGTTTCTCTCATTAGCATCGACGTCCTCAAATTCGGCTAGGTAACCCGGTCGTAGTAAGTCTAGAAGAACATTCTTCCCTGCGTTACTACCAAGTTTAGATAATGCGACAGCCGCATCCCACCTCACGTTAGGCTCTTCATCTCTCAACGCTAACTCTAAAGCCGGGATACCAGCGGAGTCACCAATCTCTCCTAATGCAATCACCGCTGCCAGCCGAACTGAACTCAATGAGTTATTTACTAAAGGAATAATTTTGGGTATTGCCGTCACATCTCCAAGCATACCAAGTGCCGAAATAATGAAAACAGTATCTGGGTGATCATAATCAATGTTGGAAAGCAATAGCGGTGTAAAGGCTGGATTCTTAGTATTTCCCATTGCGTGGGCTAAGTAAGCCTTTAAACTAACTCCATTATGGGTTGTAATTTTTTGTACATTAGGCTCTTGAAATAAATTGGTCATTTTGCCAACGAACCGGTCATCCAAACCTACTTGGCGATTTCGTGCTAAAACAGATGATAATTCAAAAGCTGAACGCCAACGATCATGATTTCGACCGGACTTAATCGTTTCTAATAAATCATAGATATCCCGGTTTTCTTGGGTCAATAACGTGATCCCTAAAATATAGATACCAAATAGGATACCAATACCAACTAAAATGAGAAAGGGTAAAAGAAAAAAGGAATGGATGTTAACGACAACATCTTCAGATTCAGTTGCTGACTGATCTTCTTCCGTAGCCGCTAAAGACGTTTCTATATTTAGGCGGTCCAATGGAATTGGGTTTTCCTTTGCTAGCAATTGTATTTGATGATGTCGTATTATGGCTGAAAAAGCAGTTGGTTAGTTTCAATCATAATGTTTTTTCCTACTAAATATGGGGCGTACTGGATTTGAACCGGTGACTTCTACCGTGTGAAGGTAGCGCTCTACCCCTGAGCTAACGCCCCATAGTACATGGGCCCACTAGGATTCGAACCTAGGACCAATCGGTTATGAGCCGATTGCTCTAACCACTGAGCTATGGGCCCATTCAAGATGGCGGTAATTATATGTTAGTTTCTCAATAGAGTCAAATAAAATCAAGGCGCTATTCCAGAAATCCCCTCAAATGTTGGCTACGAACCGGATGTCGTAATTTACGGAGAGCTTTGGCCTCAATCTGCCGAATTCTCTCCCGGGTCACATCAAATTCGGACCCGACCTCTTCTAAAGTTCGAGGGCAGCCATCACCGATGC
>CAYVHK010000087.1:0-3397 GCA_964451145.1 uncultured bacterium
ATTTTAGACGAATGGAGAATTTGGAAGTATTATACCCACAAAAACTAAATGGAATCTAACTAGATGAACAAACTACCAAATCTTGTTTTCATGATGACTGACCATCAACGGGCGGATAGCATTAATATGACTCAGTTGGGAGCCGATGGTCAACCGATCGCTGTTTGTCCGGCTCTGAATCAGTTAGCAACAGAAGGGACTTATTTCTCTCGTACCTATAACACTTGTCCACTATGTGTTCCCGCCAGAACGGCTCTTGCAACTGGCAAATATCCTACCAAAAATGGCGTTGTCTTCAATGATTGGCAGGGAGGACGTGCTGGTGATCATTTGACTATCCATCAAATGTTAGATGAGTCTGGCTACGATGTGGCTCATATTGGAGTCGATCATATTCGAGTCATGCCGTCCCTGAAAGAACGCATTAACTTCGTCAAATGGATCGATAAATCTGACCATAAACGATATTTGATAGATCTGGGTTTAACTCAACCGACAACCGAGGAAAATTCAGCCTTTAAACGATTAATACGTGAAAATCAGTTAGGACGATATGTCAAAAAAGCTTATTCAAACACCTTTTGCAGCGACTGGAATGGTCCTGCAGAACACTTTAAAGATAGTTATTTTTGTCAACAAGCAATCACTTTTTTAACATCCCAAACCAGAAAAAACCGGCCTTTCGCTTTATTTTTATATTTATGGGCTCCACATCCACCATTTTGGGTCCCAGCACCTTATCGAACGTTATTTCCACCGGAACAAATTGAACTACCCAATAATGTTAATGAAATTGCTATAGGTGAACCTAGAAATCGGCGCCACGGCATTGCGGCTCAGTTGGCCAAAGATTTGACAAAAGATGAATGGCGACAAGTTTGGTCAGCTCATTTGGGACTCGTTCGGTTGGCTGACGACGGGTTGAGTAAAGTCATAGAAACGCTGAAGCAAACTGGTCAATTTGATCAGAGCATCGTAGTCTATACATCTGATCACGGAGATCACTTAGGCCAACATCGTATGTACCAAAAAATGGAAATGTATGAGGAAGCTATCTGTGTTCCGACCATTATTTGTTCACCAGAGGATTTATCCCAACGGTCAGAACAACCGATCTCTCATTTGGACTTAATGCCGACAATTTTGGATTTGCTTGATTGTAATATACCTGATGATTTAGACGGTAGGTCTCTGTCTCCAATCATAACAAAAGGACAAAAAATGCCAGATAAGTCTGTCTATTGCCAATACTCAGGCAATCCAAAGTTGGGGGATCTCCGACGCGCTATAATCAACCGACGATACAAATATATCTACGATCCAACTGATCAGCCAGAACTCTACGATCTCCAACAAGACCCCAGTGAAATGATTAATCGAGCTAATGATATTGATTATTTCAACATCCGACAAAAATTACATCAGGACCTAAAGTTATGGTCCCAAGAACGTGGGGACTGGTTACAGTTTGATGAGGTAAGTCCACTGGTAGTGGAGTAATAAAATTTCAGATCAAATGTTTTCGACCGAATCTAACAAGGCTTACTGGGAAAAAATTAAAAGCCAGTAATGTCAATAAAATTGGCAATGATTTGAAGTGTTTTATACAGTAATAATAAGTCGGGTTTTTACCATCCAGCAATTTTTTAGAGCAAAAAACTGTTGCTTCAAAATAATTACTCAGACCTAAATATATATTTAAATGGAGAAATCAGAAAGGCCCAACAGAAAAGAGGCTAAGTTTATTTTCCTATGCAGAATTGAGAAAAAATTCGACCCAGAATATCGTCGCTGGTTGTATAACCGACTATGTCACCAAGTGAATCCAAGGTGCCCCGTAGATCCAGAGCAATAAATTCGGCCGGCATGTCGGCTTGAATGCTATCAATAGCTTGACTAATTGCGGATTGTGCTGCTTGTAAAGCTTCTTGGTGCCGAGCATTGGTAACCAACACTGATTGACTCAAGTCAGTTTCTAGCGCATGTGCCAATATTTCTTCTTCTAATTCCTTAATGCCAACAGAATCAAGCATTGAAGTTTGGATAATACTCGGGTTGTCATCGGTTTCGCCAGATAATCGGCTCAACAGTTCATTTTCGGATGTTTTGATAGGAAGATCGATTTTGTTAAGTACGAACAGTGTTTGTTTATGCTTGACCAATTTCAAAAGATATTGATCATTTTCATCAAGTGGGATAGAAGCATCAACTACCAGTAGTATAAGATCTGCACTTTTTAAAAGAGCTTGGCTTTTTTTAACGCCTATTTTTTCTACTAAATTGTCAGTTTGGCGAATGCCAGCCGTATCCACTAAGTGAATCGGAAGACCTTTCAATTGCCATGTCTCCTCAATCGTGTCTCTAGTAGTACCGGGAATGTCAGTTACAATAGCTCGATCGACAGCCAGAAGTTCGTTAAGTAAGCTTGACTTCCCAACGTTGGGTTTGCCCAAAATGGCAATTTTCAAGCCTTCTCTAAGCAAGCGCCCATTCTTGCTTGTTTGTAAAATTTGCTTTATCTTATCTGAAATTTGTATTGCCTTTTGGTTAATAGTATCAAGATCAAGCAGGTCTAACTCTTCATCAGGAAAATCGACTGTAGCTTCAACTTCGGCTAGCAAATCCGCCGTCTGGCCATTAAGTTTGTGGATTTGTTCTGATAAACGACCTTCCAATTGATTAGTAGCAGCCTGTCGAGACAATTCAGTTTTAGCCTGAATTAAGTCAGCGACTGCTTCTGCTTGGGCTAAATCGAGTCGACCATTTAGAAAAGCTCGTTTGGTGAACTCACCTGGTTCGGCTACTTTGGCACCATAACGAATCGTTAATTCGACTACCTGTTTTAATACAGCTTGACCACCATGGCAATTAAATTCGATAGTGTCTTCCATAGTATATGAACGAGGAGTACGCATCAATCCCAACATGGACTGATCAATGAGTTGATGATTTTCAGGGTCAATAATTTGACCATAAGTCAGGGTATGCGATTCAAGGCTAGAAACCTTCCGACCAGAAGCTGGTTTAAAAAGCCTATCAGCAATTGAAATAGATGCAGGACCACTCAACCGAACAATACCAATACCACCTTGGCCAAGTGGAGTAGCAACAGCAACAATAGTCTCATCAGTGGGAAATAAAACCGACATCTAATTAGCCTTTATGTAGTAATTGCAGTATCGTGTCAACATCGACTACAGTAATCGACCAAGTGTATTGATCATTACCATCAAATTCGCCCCCTTTAATATCCTCTGAGATATAAATCTGAACTTCTTCTAATGGGAATGGAGGATGCCTTAATCGCTGACTTTGCCTCCTCCACCGTCAACCCAATTCCCCTCCGGTAATATCCTCTGCGTAATTAGGTTTTGAAATATAGTGAAAATGTTGCTGC
>CAYVHK010000087.1:3407-18242 GCA_964451145.1 uncultured bacterium
AGATATAAATCTGAACTTCTTCTAATGGGAATGGGCGCCGCCGCCTCCTACACTGTCAACTCAATCACACCCCGGTAATATCCTCTGCGTAATTAGATTTTGAAAAATAGTGAAAATGTTGCTGCAAAGGAAGTAAAGAACTAGGCCTGAGGCAAAATTATAAAAAATAAAAGTGAAAATCAGTGGCATATACTGCATCATTTTCATATTGGGATTATCAGCAACAGCCTCCATTCCTCCACCCAATTTTTGTTGGAGAAGCGTGGTTCCAGCGTAAAGCAACGGAAGCAGGTTTAAGTTGCTGCCCAGAAGCGGGATAGTAAAGGGTAAAGCATAAATTGCGTCGGGAGCAGTCAAGTCGCTAATCCACCAGAACGATGCGCCTCGTAACTCAATAGCGTTTCTTAACAAATCAAAAAGTGCAAAAAAGATAGGCATACTCGGTAACATAGGCAAACAACCGCCTAGTGGATTGATCTTGTGTCTTTTAAAGAGAGCCATCTGCTCTTGGTTGAATTTCTGTGGATTATCGCGATACTTCTCTTTCAAAGAAGTTAATTGAGGCTGGATTTTTTTCATGTCTTGGCTTGCCCGATAAGCCTTCAGGGTCAGAGGTGCTGTCGCCAGCTTGACGATTAATGTTAGCAAAATAATGGCAACGCCGTAATTTTTAACCATTTTATGACATAGATTTAGGAGGCCAAGTAGGAAGCGAGCAACCGGAGCCATCCAACCAAAAGATAGCATGGCGTTAAGATACACTTTTTCAGGTTTTTCCTCTGTACTGTTAGGTGCCTCAACTTGTGATAACAAACCAGTAATTTTAGGGCCTACAAAAATACGAAATCGGTCAAAATTCTCGCCAGTTAGATCACTTTCAGGTATAAGTAAACTAGCTGCTTGTGTCGTCGCAACGATTTTGGGGCGGGTGGACGATCGATTATTTTCAAGAGCGGGTAGGTTTAATTCTCCCAACTCGATCAACTTGGCGTGAGCTCCCCGACTCGTTTCTGGTATCAGTATAGCAGCAAAATATCGGTTATTGAGGCCAGTCCACAAAACGGGTTCTGGTTGGTCATCTTTCTTGCCAGTGATAATTTTTATGCCATCAGTGGTATCATCTGGTTCACCCAATTCCTTTCGCTTCATAAAATCAACTTTACTCGGTTCACTCGGCCGTAGTGCAATGGCCCCTTCATTTTTTTCGCTAGGTGCTTGGTCATGTGGGATACGATCACCGAAAATCCCCGGCCCCCAGCGAAGACTATAATCATACTTTCCATCACCAATTTTAACGGTCTGTCCGGTCGAGGATATGTTACGAAATGCAATTTCCAGATCGACATAGTACGTATCCGGATAGAAAGTAAATGTTTTCCGAATCTTCACTTGTTCTGGAATTTCAGTAGTAAGAATCACTTTTCTAGCAGATCGATTTTGTCTGAGATCTAAACTATAATATTCTACATCTTCCTTGATTAGATTAAACTCAGAACTATTGACCAGTTGCCAATTTGCCAAGCCCAACGCTTTGCTAGCTCGCACAATTTCATCTGTAGTATTGGGAGCTAAAACGATCTGTAAACAGTTTTTAGCTCCTTCTGGAATCAAGTTGACTGGCACTGCTTCGGCGGGATCAGTCGTATGATGTCGTTCTAAGTACTCAACTAATTTCCACTCTAAAGCAACGGCAGATTGATCGAAAGTGACCTGGTATTTGTTAGTTCTTACAGCCACTTTCCATTGCTGATGGTTTTTCTTAGTAACCTTTAAACCGTCAATGTTAGCCTGACTAATTGATTGATCGACAGTGGGATTTTTATTGTTTGATTCTGTATTTTTATTCTCGTTAGCGCTCGTTTTTGATGTTGGTTCCGGTGTTATCTGTCGCAGAAAAAACATCTGTCCTGCGATGACTAGAGCAATTAAAACGAAGGCCAAAATATAACGCTTTTCCATATCTATTCTGTTATCTCTTAATTAGTTAATTTTTTCTCAGTTTAAAGGGTCATATCCACCCGGGTGAAAAGGGTGGCATTTACAAATTCGTTGGCTGGCCAGCCAACATCCTTTAATGACATTATACTTCTGAATGGCCTCGACCGCGTATTGAGAACAGGTTGGGTAAAATCGACAACGACGTGGTAATAAAGGCGAAAGATACAATTGGTAAAAACGGAGGGTTGTTAGAAAAATTGATTTCACGCCACTATCTTGGCTCGACGAAACAACTGAAATAAAGCTGATTGTGCTTGTTGGCATTTTAAGCCTGTCGCTACTTTTCGGCCAATAACGATTACGTCTAAGCCGGCACGAAGCTTTGGTTTCAAATGTCGGTAACTCTCCCGAACTAAACGTCTAACGCGGTTACGTTCTACACTACCACCAACCTTCTTGCTCATGGTAATACCCAAACGAGTCGTTGGTAAGTCGTTGACTCGAACATAGATGACAAAATACCGATCCCAATACTTTCGGCCTTGTTTATAGCCTTTCTGGAATTCCGATTTTCGGGTGAGTTTGTCTGGGTGACGTTTCAATTAGTTAACCTAACAGCTAGGATTTTAGAACAATCTTAGTGGATCTCTTTAGTATTTTTTGATTTGCAATTGGCTTCGCCAGTTTTGCAATCCGATTTTTCCAGAAAAGTACTGTTGATAAGTACGAATTGAACCTTCCAACATCATCAAGGGAGAACCGGAATCGTCTTCTGCAATAGCTCGAATGGTATCAATAGTATTTTCTTCCACCTGGGATCCATAGGCAATTGCTGTTAATAATAGGAATTCCCTGTGGATTGCAATATCAGAAAAACCTTGTGGTACGAAATGAATTTGTACCACATTAACGCGACCATTTGAGCGGCCATTTTGGGGTCGCCAATGAATTAACTGAATTCCCTCGTCTCGGCAAACTTGGCGAAAGGCTTCATTCTGGATAGCAATATCAGCTGTGGGTAGTGCTTCTTCCAGCAAGGAATCCGTATTTTGAGTTTCGATTGATTCTCTAGACTTATTTGTGTCAACAGGGGAAAAACCGAGAAACCCCGCGGGTTTTTCCCCTACAGAAAACGCTACTACCAACGGTTGCTGTTTCTCTGGAGGCTCAACGATCTCACCAATAGCACGTTTAGTATTAGCACGATTCTTTTGTCCCCAAGCTTCCATCCCTCGAAACAAAAGATAATAATCTTCTGGCGCCCTAATTGCGCAACCACTACCAATAAATAGAATTATTATTATGTAATACTTTAGCATATTTAATATTGGCTTATAGATAAAGATATTTTTTCCAAGAAGGATCATAATTTTGGTGGTTGGGATGTAGGTGGGATATGATGGTTGGGGCTTTCGGTTTACGTTTGAGAATCATCTGAGCTTCATTAGGTGTTCTGTCCCCTTTTTTGTTATTGCATTTTAGGCAAGCTGCAACCATATTTTCCCAGCCCGTATCGCCGTTGCGCGACCTTGGCATCACATGGTCTAAGGTTAATAATTGTTTGGCGGGCTTAACCCCGCAATACTGACACATATATTGATCCCGAATAAAAACATTCTTACGAGAAAATTTAATTGCTAAGTGAGGAATATGAACATAGTTAATGAGCCGAATTACCAAAGGAATTTTGATATGTAAGCTTGCAGCACGAATTTCGTAGAATTCTGAAACTTCTTCGGTCTGAGCGGTTCCTTTGATAATCATTTTTATTGCCCGTTTTAAATTGCAAACATTGATAGCTTCATAGCTTGCGTTCAAAACAAGAACTTGTGCTTGCAGTCTTACCATCTCTCCAAACAACCATTAACTTAGCTAATTCTAACATGCCTCAATTTTAGTGAGCAAGCAGATAATTTTGGCTTCTACTAACCAGTTGTATTGGGTGTTCAAACCCTCAGATAGTAAAGCAAACGACTCAGAATAGATGGCCAACTGAATAATTGATAACAGGAAATTTAGAGTCCCGTTCTGGCAAATCTAAGGGGTATGAAAATTCTAATCGATAAACACGATAGTTCAGTTTGGGGCTACTTAATCGTAAGCCAAACCCTAGGCTTCGTTTAGGTTGATTGAAAGAGAACTGTCCATTAACCCAAATGTAGCCAATATCAATAAAAACAATTGAGCCGAGAATTAGCCAATCGTTTTCCCAATATAGCCCACGACTTTCGATGTTTAAGAGCAAATTGCTGTTTCCATCGAAACGACGCAAAGGGTAACCTCTTAATCCATTTGAACCACCAAGCAAAACCTGATTTTTCATGCTTGAACTTCGTCCCAAAATGGTTGATAACTGAACTGCTAACGTTTGGGAATAGAGATGTTTTTTTATAATTCGACAACTGGCACTAAAAATAGCTGTTTCGATTGCACCTTGTTGGATTTGAGTCAATAGCGTGGATTCTGTGTTCAAATACAGTTGATACGAGGTTCTGTAGAAATGCTGAACAAAAAAACTTAACTGTGTTTGACCGTGATCCGACCCCAGCCACATCAGGGCGCGACCGATTTTAGTACCGTAAGTATACCCCAGTGGAATATCTTCAATACGCCCCATCTGATTGAGATGCCGGGTACGAATAAAACTGGCTCGTTGTTTGGCTAGGGAGATTCCGATCAACTCAAGTCGCCGATCATCAGGTAAGTATAACTCTTTATTACCTGAAATTAATTCTGATTCGCGATAACGGCTTGTATAGGAATTAGTCCACAATCCGATCTGTGATTTATCGGTTTTGCTGCCAAAGGACCGAATAATTTGACCTGAGTATAGATATCGGTTGCGAATAAATGAAGCTGTAGGGTTGCCACCTTGATAAAAATATAACTGATCTGTGTACCAAAAGTACGAGGAATTTGGTAGCCAACACTAAGCAAATTACGGGTTTTTTGTTGAGCTTCTCTGATTTGCTGAAATCTAAACTGGTAACTATTTCCACTACCGAAGACATTACTCTCAGATAAGCGAACTAATAGGTTCGATTGTACCTTGGAAAAAACCGGTAAATCCAGCGTCGGAATTAGCGTCCAAGCTTCATTAACCTGAACGTGGATAAGGACTTTCTTTGTCTCTGGTTGACGTTTAGCAGTGATTTCAGCCTGACTCAAATATGATTGGCGTCGTAAAATACGTTCGCTTTCCAACTCCTCATCGTAAACATAAACTGACCCTACACCAAATAGTAACTCGCGAATGATCACTTCCGTTCGTGTACGGTCATTGCCTTCGACTGTAATTTTGCCAATGGTCCCTTCATCAATATGAATATGTAGGTATAACCCACGATCAAACTGTTTAATCAGTAAACGGTCTTCATCTATTCGAGCAAAGTGGTAACCTTGCGCGTGAAATCGGTTGATGATTTGATCAAAATCCTGTTTAAGCTGAATGGGATCAAAAGTCTGGCCAACACGAGTCTGCATGACATCGCGAATTTCGTTGTCTGTCAATATCTGATTGCCAGTCAATACAATGCGGTGAATTTCAGTTGTTTCAGTTTGGGTGATAGCGGTTAGGCTAGTCCAAGTCAATAGAACCCCTATCAGAACCAATTGCTTTAGTGGTTGGTTGTTCAAGACAAGCAGTAAACGTAAAAGAAAAGGCTACAATTCTGGTTAGACGACTGGATTAACACACACTTATTATTCCACAGTCCAATTTTCGCTTCAACCTTAATCTTTAATTGTCTAATTTATCATGTAGAAATCACCACGCCTAGGCTTTTGGTTGCCAATTATCAAACGAGAAAGTTTAATGATATAATTTGGCTTTGATATAGTTTTTGTAATATCTAAATGAATCTGTTCCTAATCTGAAATATCAAAAAAGATGGAGATTGAAAGGCTGATTTTGCGCTGTCTAAGTGCCAAAGATGGTAGAATAATCGGCATGGGTTATTGATGAAAGTTTTTACGTTTTACATCAATACCTGCATTAGACCCACGTGAAATATATATTATACGAGCCTGAGGGAATCATAAAAGTTTTCTAGACTTGATTTATCTTTCGCAAAGAAATGCTTCATCTATTGTTTTGAAACCCTATAGAATCTTTTTGGTATAATGTCGAAATAAAAGACTAGAAAATTCCCAAATTCGATATCAATTATTGGTGCTGAGGCTTTCAGAATCCAAGTTATAAAATCTATACGAAGTGAAACTCAGAAGCTATTTGACGAATTAGGTGTAATGCGGTCAAGACAATAACCCGATGCAGAAAATACCTGAAGTCATCAAATGACTCAAAAATTAAGCTAAGAAGTGGAAAGACAATCGAAAAAAGATTGTTTAGTTCGAAATTCAGATAACAGATTACAGTATTAAATAAGGAGATTCGATTGAGTCCCCATACATCAACCAAAGATAACACTGAACTAAAAAGTCTAAGCATCGATCAACAGGTAGCACTGATCCGACGAGGTACCTCCGAAATCATCTCCGAATCGGAACTAAAGCAGAAACTGGAAATTGCCCGCGATGAAGGAAGACCATTGCGTATCAAATTAGGACTAGATCCGACAGCTCCTGATATTCATTTGGGTATTGCCGTTGTATTGCGAAAATTACGCTTGTTCCAAGACTTGGGTCATAAAGTAATCATCATTATCGGTGATTTTACTGCTACTATTGGCGACCCGAGTGGAAAGTCAAAAACCCGTCCTCAATTAACAAGCCAAGAAGTGGCAACTAACGCAAAGACTTACCAAGATCAGTATTGCAAAATTTTGGATGCCGACAAAACTCGTGTTGTGTTTAACAGTCAGTGGCTCAATCAGATGAACTTTGCTGACGTGATAGAATTGTCAGCAAAAGCAACGGTAGCCCGAATTTTGGAACGAGACGATTTCGCAAAACGATTTGCGAGTAATACCTCCATTGGCATTCACGAGATATTGTATCCAATCTGTCAAGGCTACGATTCGGTGGTTTTAAAATCAGATTTGGAGATGGGTGGTACTGATCAGAAATTCAACAACCTAATGGGACGTGATTTACAACGATCCGATGGTCAAGAACCACAAGTTGTGCTCTTGATGCCTCTGTTGGTTGGTTTGGATGGTGTAGACAAAATGAGTAAATCACTAGGAAATTACGTTGGCATCTACGAGCCAGCTAATGAAATGTTTGCTAAGTTGATGTCGATACCGGACAAATTAATGGAAACCTATTTTGAGTTGACAACGGATGTCCCAATGGACGAGGTCTCTCAACTACTAGAAGGAGTAGCTGAAGGAAGGCTTCATCCCAAAACTATTAAACAGAGATTGGCCCGCGAAGTGGTATCCATTTATCATCATCAATCAGCAGCAGAATCAGCACAAGCTGAATTCGATCGTATCCACCGAGACCGACAGCTACCGACAGACATTCCAACTGTTTCTGTTGATGATTCGGAATTGACAGAGGGGCGGATTTGGGTTGGCCGTTTACTAACTATAGCTGGTTTAGCTAAAAGTTCCAGCGAAGCTCGGCGACTGGTAAAGCAAGGTGGTGTGCGTTTGGATGGTGAAAAGATTAACGATCCTGCTCTGCTGATTGGATTGAAAAACAATCAAATTGTACAAGTAGGCAAACGTCGGTTTGTCAAAATTGATCTCAGTTAATTTCAATACAATAATACTTGATGAAGACTTGCCTAATATTACCTGCCTACAATGAAGCTAAAACGGTGGCTAGAATCATCGAGCGTGCCCGTCAAGTCATCCCAAATATTGTGGTAATCGATGATGGTTCAACCGACCATACTGCGGAGCAAGTACAATTGCTTTCTCAAACCGAGATATCAACCGTTACTTTGTTACAACATGAACAAAACTTAGGTAAAGGTATGGCACTCAGAACTGGCTTTGATTATGCGTTGTTAAATGGATTTGAGCTGGTGGTTACAATGGACACTGATGGTCAACATGACGTAGCAGATTTACCCAGATTCTTGGCTGAATTTCACCGTCGTTCGCTGGCATATTCGGTTGATATTCTAATCGGTGGTCGAATAGTATCCGTTCGACATTCGTCTATGCCACTTCACCGTCAACAGAACAATTGGCTAGAATCAACAGACGTTAGTATCATAAGTGGACAAAGTGTTCCAGATTTCAAATCAGGATTCCGTTTAATTCGATCCACTGTATTGAAAACGGTTAAACTGGAAACTGTGCGCTATGAAACAGAATCGGAGTTGCTGATTAAAGCTAGCCTACTTGGTTTTCGCATCCAAACTTTACCGATTTCCATCATTTATAACAATGAAATTAGCCACATTCAAACTAAACGTGAGATGTGGTTATTTACTAAACTACTAATCAGGAGTTTACGAAGTATTTAAAGATGATTTTAATTACTAACGACGATGGCATACAAGCACCAGGTATCTTGGCTTTACAGCAGGCACTATCCGATATAGACCGAGTCGTTGTAGTGGCTCCCGATCGGGAACGCAGTTCAATTAGCATGGCAATTACGCTTAATGATCCTTTGCGCATTAAACAGATATCAAATGACGTATATACCGCAGACGGAACGCCGGTTGATTGTGTGGATTTAGCAGTAGCGGAAATTTTATCTCAACCACCACGCTTGATAGTTTCCGGTATTAACCGAGGCGAGAATTTAGGCCATGATGTGCACTTTTCAGGTACTTTGGCAGCGGCCCGAAAGGGAGTGCTATTGAATATTCCATCTATTGCTATTTCGCAAACTACTTGGCGGGGACCACTGTCTAATCAGACAGGTAGTAAACCGGTTCGGTTGACTATACCAGATACAGTAGAAGCCTACCAAGCCTCAGCCCAAATTGCGTACCAATTGGTGAAAAGAATTCTGGCTAATCAGATACCGGATGACGTTTTACTAAATGTTAATGTGCCTAATGCTGATTTATCTGAAATCGGAGATATGGTTGTCACGCGACAGGATCAGGGAATTTACTCGGCTCAATCAATTCAGCGGCAGGATCGATACGGACGAACCTATTATTGGATTGGTGGCACCCGCTCAACTGATGATCACGCTGATGATACTGATATTTGCGCTGTTCAGAATAACCGAGTCTCCGTTACTCCGATTATAGTAGATTTAACTAACTATCAGAAAATGGAATCAGTCCAAAATTGGCTTTCATCTTAAAAAAATTGCTTCGTCTTGAAACATTGACATGTGTTTGAATGAACAATATTATGGACCATTCAGAGGAGTAGAAAATAACCATGAAATACATCATGTTTACCAAACATTTAGAAGGTTTGGCCATAGATCAAATTATTGATGCTCTTTTATCAGTAGGTGTTAAAGGTGCAGATTTATGCGTTCGGCCCGGTTATCCAGTCAATCCTGACAACGTAACCAAAACTTTACCAGCTGCGGTCAAACAGTTTACAAAAAACAATCTTTCGATCCCATTAGTCACAACACCAGGTAATTTTCTAGACCCTCTAGCTGACATAACTGTTCGTGTTTACGAAGCTTGCAGAGAGGCTGGTGTGGAAAATATTAAGTTGGGTTACTGGCACTGGTCAGCCGATCTCAATTACTGGCAAGAAGTCGATCGCCTCCGTGGCATTTTAAATCAATTTCAAATATTGTCCCAGCGAACCGGTGTCCGCACCTGTATCCACAACCATTCAGGAACAACAATGGGTCTCAATGCCTCTGCAGTCATGACTTTGGTCAAAGAATTTGACCCATCTTGTGTGGGCGTTTTTGCTGATACAGGACATTTATCAATTGTGGGTGAGCCCATCGATATGGCACTTGACATCGTTAAATCTCATTTGGCTGTTATTTCTTTCAAAGACTTGGCACGTCGTCCTGGTGATCGGGGTGGGCGAGTGGTTCACATGGGGCATGGTTTCGTTGATTGGGAAACGACATTACAATCCCTGCACCGAATTGGCTTCAACGGCCCAATTAGCTTTCATAGTGAATATGGTGGCGAACCAGTTTCAACGGTCATTGACCTGGCTCGTATTGATGTCCGTTTTATTAATCGGTTACGAAACGAACTTTTGGAAGACTAAATATAAATTGTGAAACAAAAAGGAATAATATTATCGGCCAACCAACTGAAGTATTTTCGACACTGATCGTTGTTCGTTCCATTATCGGTGGATTATTGATGGGGTTGGCCAATTTAGTGCCTGGTATTAGTGGAGGAACCATGCTATTGGTTTCCGGTATCTATCCTCATTTTATCAATGCCATTTCTCAGATCACAACGATGAAATTTCGGTTTATGCCTACTGCTATTCTGGCTACCGTCGTTGGATCATCGGCGTTGACGATTTTTTTGTTAGCTGGTACGGTCAAAGGCCTAATAATTAATTACCGATGGTTAATGTACAGCTTATTTATCGGCTTGACTTTAGGTGGATTACCTATAGTTTGGCAGATGCTGACACCAAATTATCCATCTACTTTGGGCTACATTTTAGTGGGGTTTTTGTTGATGGCACTGGTTGTTTATTGGCAACATGCCCCAACAGAAAACAATCTGATTAATTCTGGGTTCATCATGTTATTTGTAGCCGGGATAGCAGGGGCAAGTGCCATGATTTTACCCGGAGTTAGTGGTGGTTATTTACTTTTGGTTTTGGGACAATATGTTCCTATCTTATCTGCTATTGATAATTTTAAGCTCGCCCTGAAAGATGGAGAAATAACTTCTGCTATACAAATTGGATTATCAGTTGGTTTCCCAGTGGGTCTTGGGGTGGGAATTGGTGTGATTGTAGTCAGCAATCTTTTGCGGCTTCTATTAGATAAATATCAGAAAGCTACGCTTGGTGTGTTAACCGGTTTATTAGTAGGTTCAGTATTGGGGCTATGGCCATTTCAAATTGGACTGATCCCAGAAGTGGGCGATATCGTCAAAGGTCAAATTGTAACCCCAGCCATTATCGCTGGACTGGATATTTCCGATTATCCAGTCCAATACTTTAAACCGACCGTATTCGAAATTGGCGGGTCAATCGGTTGTATCATTCTTGGATTTTTTCTAACATCGATTATTTCTCAATTTGGTGCTGAAGAATCGTCAACATAGTTGTCCCAATTTACTCATCGTCGCTGTACTCTTCACCACGAAAAGCAGCTCTCACGCTAGTATTACTGTTAGCGTTCATAATTTTTTGTTGTAGCTTCCCTTCCTGTTGGACCAATTTCTGTACATTTTCCAACACTTCGGCCATATGACTAGCTGGAAACTTTACTGCCCCATTTTCGTCCATGTGAATAATTTCCCCTGGTGAAACGTCCATGCCACAAATTGAAACAGGAATATTAACAGCTTGGACCGCTTGGTCTCCATGTCCGGGAGTAATACCAGTTATCATATACTGAAATTCCATCGGTCGGATCTCATCGATATCACGTGATGGACCATTGGAAACACATCCTAGGCAACCTAATGTTTTCATAGCCGAAGTCATATTTCCTCCAGCTAAACCAACTTTGCCCGCGATCGCCGGAGGAAAGTTTTGTTGTAGGGCTAAGATAGTTGGTTTAGGGGACTGATCTAGTGCGTCTACCACATTCATAAATGACAAACGTTTGAAACTAGGATCGGGTAGGCCATAAATACAAGTTACAGCATAACCAGCTTTGGGTCCTAGTTCTGGGTACATGCACTTAATTCGTTGATCGGTATACCAATTGATGGTCCACGGGTTATACAAACCTAAACATAGCGGGCTATCGGGGTATGTAGCAACAACGTTAGTTATGGATGGGGTATCGTATTTTTCTAATTCTTTCAAAATTTCTTGATCAGTCATAGTCAAACTCCATTCAAAAAAGTAATTATTAGGTAATATTAGCCTAACAGAATATGCTTTCTTTTGCCAGACTTATACAAATAGAGAGAGCGGAACATGAAACACTAATTTAGTGATGGTTGATTACTCATAAGATGGAGGTTAATGATGGAACGACACAATATCCAATACGAGGTATTGAATTCACATAATGCAAATGCTGAGACTGGTCGGTGGTGGAAGATCGATGTTCATGCCGCACCAGAAGAATTGCAAGAATTTGATCGGACAGGAGTCTTAATTCGAGAAAAATTGTTTCAGGGGGAGGCCTTAAACCAATTACAATCAGCCCTCGACAGATTAGAAAAGCGGGAGTGCCAAGGCCGAGATCGAGCTCTAGCTAGTAAAAACAGTTGGGGTTTTATTCCTCGCCATTTAATGGATAAAGACCAAGTTTTTTTGGATTTGTTGAAATTCCAACCTTTTTTGTCGGTTGCTCGTGCAATGATGGGGCCTCTAGTACGTTTAAGAGGGTTAAGTGCTAGAATCACTTATCCAGGCGAAAATCGTCTTCAGCAAGCCCCTTGGCACAGACATCTGAGAGTAATCCCCAATCCTTTGCCGACCTGGTTTTCTCAACCACATTGCATTGACTGTTTAATCTATTTAGATGATCTTAACGAGGATACAGGGCGAGTTTTAGTTGTGCCTGGCTCACATAATTGGCTAGACCGCGAACCGCCAGATGTAAGCGATGCATCGGTTGAAGGACAAGTTGAATTGAACGTTCAGGCTGGTAGTGTAGTATTGATCCATGGTAATGTTTGGCATCGCACACAACCCACTCTTAGATCCAAGCGCCGGATGCTGATTTTGAGCTACACACCAACATGGTTACGTGAATCTCCTCATGGTGGCGTGAAACCAGAACAAGGACTGACAAAAACATTTTTGCAGGAAGCTGACTTTGAAGAAAAAATGTTACTCGGAATTGGTGGTTATTCTTAAAAATTATTATTTAAATTGGCCGGTCATAAATTAATTTATTGGTTGTATAAGGATCTAGAATTGTGATGCCATCGACACCAAACTTAGCGGTAACAGGTGTTCCTAAATCCTGATGTAAATAGCTGAAATTATCATCTCTTACAATCTTAGCAGCTTCAATCAACGCTACTGACAATCTTGCCTCCTCCGGTGTTGGAAAGGTGGAACGTAATTCAGCTAAGGGCGTTTGATCAAATTTGCGACGCAGAATAGCTAAAATGCAAGCAATAAGACTATCTTTACCATAACCAACGTAAGATAATGATTTGTCAGGTCTTAGTATATCTCTTGTAAAATGGGTATTGCTGGTTCGACTGCCACCATTTTCCAAAGTGTATCGAAGACCCCGATACTGTGAATCGGACTCAATTTTTCCGTTGGTCAACAAAATTTCTGATTCTTGATTAACGGGGCCCTCAAAATCGGCTGGCATAATCCAATTGTTAACAAATTGGACGTGCATTCCGTTATCAAAAACCACGCTAACCTGTACAGCATCATAAGCGTCGATTTCGTATTGCTGCAATAATTTCATTTTCTGACCAACAGCAAATAATGAAACTGGCTTGGTTTTCAGATAATGAATGAACAGGTCCGTCCAATGAACGCCGCCATAGCTAAAAGGATCACTCTCGCTTGCCCATTTGAATGTGGTAGTTGCTACTTCTAATGGCTCTTCTAGCACTGCCCGCCCATATACAGGATCACCCATCTGTTTTAGCAAGCTATGAAAAATTTTTAAGTGATCAGGATCATATCGTTTATGCATATCCAAGCCAACTACTAATTCAGCTGCATTCGCTAATTCGATAATTTTGTCAGCCTCGGCGATTCTCAAGGTCATTGGTTTTTCTAAGACCACATGGAGGCCATTTGTCAAGGCGTAGATAGTTGGTTCAAAATGAAGATGATCAGGCGTTGCTACTGCCAAAAGATCTAAGTCAGGGTGTTGATCAATCATTTCCACCCAAGGAGCTGTGCCATAAAAGCAGTCAACTATATTTCCAGTCAATGATTGATAGTAGCTTTTTGCTCTCAGTACAGAAGATTCTGTTCGAGAAGCCAAGGCTATTAACTGAAATTCAATGTTAGCGAAAGATGGAGCAAAATGATCGAAACCAATACGACCTAACCAAGGCGAAATACCACTCCGCTCCAAATCGGCATAGGTCCGTAAATGAACATCACCGCCAAACATACCGACACCAACTAACCCGATTTTAATATTTTGTTTCATAATTCGCTATTTCTTTTTTTACGTTCAGTTGGTCTAATATATGATTGATCTTTTTCTCATTCTGCCACTCATTATGCTGCCTAGCAGCTTTGACTGCATTGTGTCGATTGCCGTTGTAGTATCGCCAAAGTAATGTGCTACCTAAAAGGATTGCTGATTGCTTTTGTCCGGATTTAAATAAGTAACCAACACATGAGCCAAGAACACCATTCAAAAGAAAAGCATTTAAGCCGTCTGTCCATTTGTTAGCATAGCATTGTCCTAAGCCTGGACACAAGGTGGATAACCACTTGGCAATACGGGCTGATTTTTGTTCTTCGTTGCTAAATTCATCCAATAGTTCAATCACCTTTGGAGTGGCCAAGCCACTGATCAAAAGAGCAGCTTTTGCGGCTTTCCACCTCTGCCTATATACTTCGGTAACTCCTAGGAAAAAGTAGGTTTTAGCTTGATCATTTGAGTTAACGTTTGTAGAAAGTTGATCTAGATGAGCTAAAACTTGATAGCAAAAAAACACAGCAGTATCATTTTGGTTGTCAGCGATTAAGACTGGAATCAACTCTAAGCTAATTTTGACTTTTAGTGACAGATCATCTGTTTGTTGAATCGCTATTTGAAAGAAATCAATGGCTGACTGAAAGTCATCTAGTTGAACCAAAGCCTTTCCCATTTGGAGATAAATAGCCGAGTTTTGTGGGTGATCAGGGTGAAAAAATAGGAACCGCTTGTACTCGGTAATGGCTTGGTTGTAATCTCCAGCAACCAAATATTCAGTTGCTTTTTGGATAGCCAGATCTTTTGAAA
>CAYVHK010000088.1:0-18166 GCA_964451145.1 uncultured bacterium
AATGGTCGAATAAACTCAGTTGCTACTGATAAGTGTTTAGGATGAGGTAGGTAGTCATCACGGGCCTTCTCGTCCGTAAAACGAACAATGAAACCGTAGCTGAATCCCTGACTTTTTCCTTCAGGGCTATGATTTATTCCTGTAGTGACTTCACAAATACCGGGTATCTCATCTCTCATTACCAGCAATGCAGATGATAAATTGGCCAACTGCTGGTCGGTAGTGGCCGCTTTGAGCTTAAGTAGAACGATATGTTCAACCATCTTGGAAAACTCCTTGTTTTCAATTGGTTATTGTTTTTCACCTAATAAATACGTTTTAGTATTCAACCAAGAGTATCACACTATTCAAAATAAACGATTAAACTTGACGTTTGATACCTTTAGACACATTTTTATTCCATTGACGTAGTTCAACTGCTAGATTTTGTGTCAGTTGGGGATATTGATCAGCAATATTAGTTGACTCAGCCAAATCATCGACTAGGTTAAATAATTGGTCATCGTCCATTAATTTCCAGTCGCCTTGACGAATGCAACTTTGGTCCTTGAATCTCCAAAACAGTGAACGATCGGGCAAGGAGTTGCCTTTGGTCATCAATGGCCACAAATTAAGACCGTCAAGTTCAACTGAGACTTCGGTTTTTGCCAAGTGGGAGAACGTCGGAAATAAGTCTAGCGTGGTAGCTGTCTGATTTGTTACACACTGGGGTGGAATCTGAGAAGGATAGTAAGCGATAGCCGGTACGCGATGTCCTCCTTCCCAAATGCTACCTTTCTGTCCTCTTAGCCCCCCAGTTAGACCAGGACTAACTGGTCCATTATCGGAACAGAAAAAAAACACCGTATTACTAGTTAAACCTAGTTCATTCACTTTGGCAACAACGGCTCCAACACCTTCGTCCATTGCCTCCATCATTTCTTTATAGGCCCCTTTTCGATCTTGTCGGCGACCATGTGTTGGGTGTGGATTACCGATAGTTCGGTCTGCAGGATCTTCACGTCCCTGATACGGGTAGTGGGGAGATTCGTGGGCCAAGTAGAGAAAAAAAGGCCTGTCAGCATTCTCTTCAATAAAGGATAAACCATGTTGCGTAATTAGGTCAGTAGTGTAGCCGACCTCAGGTTTTAAACTTAGATCCATCCACCAATCAGCCTTTCCCATTTGGTCAATGTGGGAGTGATAATCGACATTTCCTGACACAAAACCACGAAAACTGTCAAAGCCAAAATTACACGGGTTATATCGAGGATGATAACCTAAATGCCATTTCCCATAGATGGCGGTGGCATAACCAACTTGGTTCAAGACTTGAGCAATAGTAGTTTGATCTCGACCTAATCCTTTATCTCGATGGTTTTTTGCCGCAATTACTCCTTCAATCCCAGAACGTTGTTGATATCGGCCTGTCATTAGAGCAGCTCGCGTAGGGCTACAAACAGGAGCATTCGCGTGAAAGTCAGTAAACTTCAATCCTCCATCTGCTAATGCATCAATATTAGGAGTTTCAAGATATGATCCGTCATAACAGCCGAGATCACCATAACCCAGATCATCGGCCAAAATCATAATAATATTGGGGCGGTTTTCCATTTTGCCTCCAAATTCTATTTCAGTATTTTCAACAACGCTTGTCATTTTGTACAGTTGATGATTTAATATTCTTGTCGTTTTTGATTTCGAACGGCCTCTGAAAAAAGAGCTCTATCTATGATAGTAAGAATACACAGTGAATTATCTACCAAATCCAATTTTTTTGCAAACCTGCAGGAGTCTGCTAATTTGAAACAATTCGATCCCTCCGAGACTAATAAAGCCAATCGTTTCACTCAATTTGCTACACAAAGTATTCATGCTGGAGAAGATCCGAGTACTTCTTCGCCTCCCATTTATCAGGCTGCCACAGTGGATGGTGTTTACCTACGTACAGGTAACCCAACTATCGATGCTCTAGAAACTCGAATTACAGCTTTAGAAGGTGGAACTTCAGCCATAGCTACTTCTAGTGGAACCTCCGCTATTAGCCAAACATTGAGCGCTTTGCTTTCAACTGGTGATCGCATTATCTGCCACCAGACAATTTATACTTGGACCAAAGAAATTTTGAATACCTATCTGTCTAAGTTTGGTGTGGAGGTAGTTTATATTGATATGCGTAATTTAGACCAATTGCGTGAATCTTTGCAAAAACCAACAAAATTGGTCTATTTTGAGCCTATCACGAATCCAACCGTCGATGTAATTGATACCGAAGCCGTAATCCAAATTGCCAAAACGGTAGAAGCTATAGTTGTTGTTGATAACACTTATCTCACCCCCTATCACCTAAAACCATTTGATGTGGGAGCCGATATTGTGATTCATAGTGCTACCAAATATCTTTGTGGACATGGCGATACTTTAGCGGGCCTAATTGTTTGCAGAACACCTAAATTTGTTGAACAAATGGCACATGTTCGTAATGCTTTTGGTGGAGTTTTAAGTCCACAAAATGCTTTTCTAATTTTGCGAGGCATGAAGACTTTACCTTTACGAATGAAACAACATTCGGCTAATGCTCAACGTGTAGCCGAGTATTTGGAAAATCATCCCAAAGTACCTCAGGTCAACTATCCGGGCTTACAAACCCACGTTGGTCATTCAGTAGCTAAGCAAATGACTAAAAATGGTTTTGGAGGTATGATTAACTTTGGTTTGACTAGCCCTACAGCGCAGGTTCGTTTCTTAAATCGGGTCCAACTCTGCAAGCCTTGGGTCAGTCTAGGCGACACTCAATCGCTCGTAGTGGCGGAAAATCTAGGTGGCTTATTGACTGGAGGGCATGATCGAATTCGAATGTCAGTTGGTTTGGAATCGACCGACGACATTATCGCTGATCTTAATTTTGCCTTAATCTAGTTAAATCAGGTACTTGTACCAAGAACCAGTAGCAGCAACTATCATAATCGATTTTCAGTATAATAAACCAAAATGGTAGTACCTTCATAACAAGGGTGATTTCGGTTCAACCTGATTACAGGTGAATTCTCTGAGTCGAATTTTCTAAGCCTAGAAAAGGTCATCAACACCATCGGACTAGTCGGCACTAACCTAATTGTTTAACTAATCGCCTTCCACTTTTTGATTTTCATAAATTAAATTTTGACCTAGTTTTTCATTTAACGATTGGTATGTACTCTCTCATCCCTTGGCTAAAATCCTCTAAGTGGACTAATTAAAAATTGGTGGTGTGCCAAAAAGAACGATCATTTTTTCTTATTCGTGTTCAAATTAATTTTATTACTCGGTCTGAGACTCCGCTTCCATGGTTTCCATAAAACGGCTTAAGATCGATGGATCATATCGATTTTGAAATACGTATAAGGCCGGATCCTGAGTATCAATCATCCATTTTTCCAATAGTTGACGCAACTGATTAAGTTGCGATTGACTCGCTGGATGATCGACCAAATTGTGTAAAGCGTTAGGGTCTTGAGCAAAATCATAAAACTCCTCTACCGTTCGATAGAGAAAAAAATTAACCCTATCCGCAATCTCACTTTCTATTTCGGCTGTCGACTTCATCGCCATCATAGTTCGACCAGATTGGGATTCATTCCGAAACATTCGCTGACCATCTGACCAAGCGTTAAAGATATAACCAAATTGCTGATTCTGTACGCAGCGCATTGGATAGTGTCGTCCAGCAGAAGTCAAATGGAACTGAGTAAAAACATGATCACGACTGGTCTCAGGTTGGCCAGATAAAAGGGGATAAAAAGTTGAACCATCAATTGCGTTAGGAGTTGGCAAACCAATAATATCCAAAATAGTGGGTAATATATCAATGCCAGAAACGAAGTGATTACAATCGACCTGCCCCGCAGATATCTTCGCTGGCCAACGTGCAATCCATGGTGATCGGGTACTATTAAGGTAGCAATTAGTTTTGGCAAAAGGAAAAGCCATACCATTATCCGATAAAAATAGAACCAATGTATCTTCTGACACTTGATATTGATCTAAAACAGAAAGTAGTTGTCCAACCGTATCATCACATCGTCGAACTGAGTTATAGTATTCGGATATCTCCAGCCGAACATCGGCGACATCAGGTAGAAAATCAGGGACAACAATTTCTTTAGGCTGAAATATTCGGGAAGGTGGTATGGCAGGTAAGTCTCTCTGATACCATTCTATCTTGTCATTACCGAAAAATGGTCGATGTGGGTCATGTGCATTTGCCATTAAAAAAAATGGTCTTTGATTTAATGTCGCTTTTTGTATGAAGTCCCCGGCGTGTTGCCTATAAAGAGAAGGGTTACGACCCAATCCCAATTCTTCCATGTCATAAGACATGTCCCATTCAAAATTTGCGTAAGGAGTTGAGTGTGTTACTTTGCCTAAGATACCAATCTGATAATCAATTGATCGCAAAATAGCTGGCAAAATAGGTATATTAGCTCGGTTTAACCGATGAAATCCCTGACCACCACTAAGGTGTGGATACCGACCAGTCATAATTGTGGATCGACTTGGTTGACAGACAGCAATGGTAACATGACCGTGTTCAAATCGGATTCCTGAGGTAGCTAACCGATCGATATTAGGTGTTGTTTCAGCCACAGGACATCCATAAACTCCAACCGAATCCCAATTCATATCATCAGCCGTGATTAGTAAAATATTTGGTACTGACATTCTCTTACACACTCCTTAAAACGGTCTTAATTATATCAAGGTTAAGACTCTGCAATGAAAAGATTATCAATTGATTATAGATAAACAAATATCGGTGGTACAAATTTCTAGTCTAATATCAATCAGAGTTAGGAGATACTAATCTTCATCGAAAAAAGTTCAATAGATTATCTTTAGTTTTTGAAAGTATTTCAGTCTTTGACTAGTTAAAGATCAAAACATAAAATCTTGGTCAATCAGAGGAGATTGAGTAAATCACTGAAGATAAATGGTAATATTAAAATATGATTTGTTGATTTTGACTGCTAATTCTGATTGTGCTAGAGTAAAGAATATGTTCAAGTTGAACCCCAAAATAGCGTTGCCATTACTGAGATTGGAGTAAAGCGTGCAAATTCAACAAGTTGTCGTTACAGGCCAGCTAGCAGTCGAATTACAAAGTGATCAAGTGAACACAGAAAATCTTGGCCCTGATGAAGTCATAGTCGAAACCGAATACACTTACATTAGTACAGGGACTGAACTTGCTAACTATTCAGGTCAAGAGCCCAAAGTCTTTGAGGCTGACCAATGGTGTACATACCCTTGGAAATCTGGCTACGCCAACGTGGGCCGAGTACAAGAAGTCGGATCGAATGTCAAACATATAACTGTTGGGGATCGAGTGTTTACTTATAGCAATCATGCATCAACTTGCCGATATAATACTCAACGACTAGCGGTACCGGTACCAGAGGAAATTGCTCCTTCTATTGCCGCCGCATCTCGTATGGCTGGTGTTGCTATGACGGCACCGATTGTAAGCGAGATCATTAACAATCCTTGGGTGGTCGTTTTTGGTTTGGGTATGGTGGGTAATTTGGCTGCTCAGGCCTATAGTATTTTAGGCTGTCGTGTCATTGGTGTAGATCCAGTCGAGAAACGGCGCACACTAGCTGAAAGTTGTGGAGTGTCATACACGGTAGGTGGAAAGCCTGAAGAAGTGCAATTACAAATCGAAAATATAACTAATGGTAAGTTGGGTAATATTACAGTGGATGCAGTTGGACATAGTGCTGTCGTAATGCAAGCCTTAAAAGCAACGGCTACCTACGGTCAATTAATAATTCTCGGTACACCACGTGTCCCTGTGCAAGGAGATTTAACTGATTTATTATCTGAAACTCACCTGCGTTGGATTACTATTCGTGGGGCTTTGGAATGGTGTTTACCGATGTATCCGACTACCCGCAATGCTGAATCTCAATTTAGCAAACAAGAAACTATCTTCGGGTGGTTAAAAACTGGTCAACTAAAACTGGATCCACTTATCTCCCATCGATTAAAACCGGAGCACATCAAGCAAGCCTATGATGGCTTACTCTACCATCCCGACGTTTATACCGGTGTATTACTAGACTGGTCTTAAAAAAACAAATATGTGAATTTGGGTTTTTAAGTTTGAGTTCTTGGTCGGCCAGTGCATTAGAGTTGGTTGAATCCTTAGTTTCTGGTTTTATCTCGAATCGACCAGATGATCCAAAATTGTGTAGATCGACAAGAAATACTAGGCACAGTAGCTATTTTAACTAAGAATGGTCAAATTGGTTATTATAAATCATTTGGGTGGGCCGATATTGAAAGCCAAAAAATGAGAAAAGATGATTGTTTCCGATAGCCACTATGTCAAAATTGAGAATAACCGTCGCCGCGCTCCAACTCTGCAAAAAAGCTGCTATGACATGGAAACTACACTAGGTGGTGCTGGCATTGTTTCAACCGCCTAAGACTATACTCATTTTCCTCAAATACTAATCAACGAAGGACAATTAGACGAGAAACGGATTATTGGATGTAAAACTATGTAGCTATCATCTTGCGGCTTGTATAGTCAAAATCCAGAAACAACTACCGTCATTAATCTTAGCATTAGTGCAGTAACGGATGCACGACGACATTATCATCCAGAGTCAGCCGGAATTTTTGCTTGTAATGGTTATTTTATACCTCGTTTGGGGTGGCCCCAAACGAGAAACTAGTTAGTGCCTTGATAAGTCAAATCAATTCAACCAATAGTCAACTCAGTGGTCGGTTCAAGATTCTGACTTATTCAACTTTAGAATAGAGCTAAGGATTACCAAATTCAGGTTTTTCATTGCTGGGGTTATCCGAAGGGCCAAAGGCTTGCCAGGCATGATTGAAATAACTTTTCTGTTCTTCATTCATGAAGGAAAAAGCTTGGTCGGTAGGGCGACGAATTTCCTGACAGTGATAAATCGCCGACCTGTCATTATATTTGTAGAACAAGCCATATCGAGGTTCGTTATTCTGCCAAGTATTGGCTCCATGTGCCAGTGTTTCGGTAAAAACAACAGCTGAACCTTTGGGCGATGGTACATTGCGAACCAATGGACCATCCACTCTAAACAGCTCGACCCGATCTTCCGTAGGCACACTAAAATCAGACTTATGCGAGCCAGGAATGCAAGCAAAGCCGCCATCATGTTCCTCGATATCTTGCAAAGTGAAAGATATAACCGTCAACCCAGTAAAAATACGATTGGCTCTGACATAGTAGCGAAAGTTTACACTTCCTCCGGCATGTCCACCGTGCATTTCGAAGGGGGGGCATCCTTTGGTTCTGACAAAACTATAAGCACTTTCCAGCCGTAATTTAGGTGCGATAATCTCCTTTAAGACAGCTGTTGTTTTGGGATGATTTATTAAACCGATGAACGGATTTCCAGCATCCAACAATGCACCAGTTGAAAACCAGGTACCATTAGCATCGTAGCCATCAGGTGTTTTTTCCATCGGTTTCATCCGTTCCTTAATCTGCTCTACCGCTAAGTCGCAATCTTCTGCGGTCAAAACATCTTCTATTACCACAAACCCTTGCAAATCGAACAAATACTTTTGACGAGCTGTCATTCTTAAGTCGTTTGACATAATCTCTGTTGCCTTTTCCGTATTATATTTACTTCAACGGACCAAAAAAGAATAATATTGTGAAAAAACATCAATTGGCCTCAGATATGGATACTTACACTATATAGGTGTGGATTGGTAAAGTTTTAGGCTTAAGCGATTTTTAAATCGAGAGGTTTCTTTTGGATAAAGGCCTATGGTAAAAAACAGATATCTACAAAATAGCTGAACTATAGATTTACTATACCGAACGAAGACAGCTTTGCACAATTAATTGGTCAAATGAACATAAAAATCAGTCTGTAATTTGCCATGTAATGTGTAAGAATTAATAATTTCTCCATTGTTGAACCGATCTAATTTCCCAAATTGTGTAATATCTGCTAGTTAGCCTTATAGTTTCAGCCTTGTGGCACACTAATTTAGTCATTCCACAACATTGCCAATATTGTTTCAGAAACTGGGAATCACCCTAACACAAATCAAGTCAATTTAACAAACCCAAGTTCCTCCTCATAAGTCAAAATTCAATGTTATCCACATTCAGAAAACGTTCTAATATCTGGTTTTTTACTAACATCGAAAAAAGCGCCCTACCTATTGGCAAGACGCTTCAATTAGTTCAATCAAAAAATTAGATTACTTTTAAGAAACCTGAATTTCGATCTCCTTTGGTTTAACGGCTTCTGCTTTAGGAATAATTACTACAAGCAATCCATTATTGAAGTCAGCTCTTGCTCGGTTTATTTGTAGGTTTTGTGGTAACGAGATAGCCCGCTGAAAATTACCAAACCGGCGTTCTTTTCGATAAAAAGTTGATTCTGCATTTTCGACCTCGTTCTTTTCGCCCTTGATGACTAAAACGTCCTCAGTAATGGTCAATTTAACCTGATCTTCTGGTATGCCGGCAACTTCTACTGCGACTTCAAATTGATCGTCATTCTCAATAATATCAAGTGCCGGCAGCCAATCGCTTTTTCCTTCAGCTTGTTTAAGATTACTAAAAGCTAATGGTTTTTGGACAAAGAAGTTATCGAATAAACGATCAATATGATCGATATCGGTTGTTTTCCAAAGGCTCAGTGTTTTCATGGTATTTAATTGCTCTTACTTTTGATAGTGTTAAGTTTTTAGTGGATAATCCGCTAATTGAATTACACTAATAGCAACAGGTGTGCCAAACTTATTTTGCTCCTAATTGTGGAGAAAATCGCTTTTTTACTGGACAATTGGAAATTGGCCTGCCAGCTTAACTGCCATTTTGGCAGTTAAGGCCGGTCAAAACCACTACTAACAAAAATAGCTTCTAAATTTACCATTATCAGAACTAGAGACAATATTCTTATTTAAATCGGCTACCCTGAGATCGGTAAGTCTTTTAAACATAGATTTGCAGGCTATTTTTTTCCTGTTTCCAAATTATGTTTCCCTGATTTTTAAATTCAGTATGGTGATATTATTTTATAATTCGATTCTTCTTGCCAAAGATGTGTACTTTTGATAAAATGAGGCCTGTGTGAGGCATGGTAATTCTCAAGCAATGTATCAGCAGTATTTTCATAATGAGTATTCAATCGCCTGACACGAAACAAGATAGTCGAGTATAGAGGAGTCGGTAGATGTCAGAAACAGTGCTTTGGGGAATTACGGGTGTTAGCCTAGGTATTGCTGGTACCGTTGGTGTTTTTGTTCTGGTTATGTCGGCTCAATTAGCCAAAATGGGGCTTAGAATTCGCAATGAAGAAAAAGATCGGAAAAGACTAGTCCAGAACATGCAAGAAGCCACTCGAATCGGTGCCGCCTATGATGCAACAGTTGCTATTCGAAAGTTTATCGAAGAAGAGCAAAAAAAATTGCCCGAATTCTTCATTGAAACTGGTGATCCAGATGAGCCATATATGACCTATGATTTGAATCTAGCACGTAGGTGGATGAAGCCAATTCGGATTCTACTTGAGATGGAATTAGCTCACGGTCAACATGTAGTGGACGAATCTGCAGAAGAAGTAGTGGACGAATCTGCGAAAGAGGCAAAACCTGTTCCCGAAGAGACAGAAAAGCAGGACAAAACCGACGATAATTAAATGTCGGTTCCGGCCGATGCCATTGTCAGTGAACGTTGGGTCAAGCCTATCCTTGGCCTTTTAACGTCGGTTCCCGAACGAGCTGAGATAATTCATTCTCACTTAATAGCTGAACTAGGTCCTATTGACTTCCAAACCGATTGGATTCCATTTGAGAATACGACATACTACCAAAAAGAAATGGGATCGGCGCTACAGCGTCAATTTGTTAGCTTTTCCGATTTAGTTAATCCCGGTCAACTGGCCAGTATCAAATGCTTCACCAACGATCTAGAAAAGCAGTTTTCTCATAAAGGAAAACGCCGTTTTAATTTAGATCCAGGTTATATCAGTGCAGCTAAGCTGGTTCTAGCAACTACCAAAAATTTTGCTCACCGCATCTATCTCCATTCTGGTATTTTTGCTGAGATTACTCTTAGCTATCGTGGCCAAAAATTCCATCCTCATGACTGGACTTATCCCGATTACCGAACGTCAGCTTGTCGGCAAACTTTTGAGAAAATCCGGCGAAACTATCTTAATCAGCTGGATCCAATCATGTCTTTCCATGCGGTTCAAGATGATTCCAGTCAGTATCTTAACTTAGCTGATCAATCTCCTAAATACGCAATAGGCCTAATGTCAGGCACTTCAGTCGATGGTGTTGACGCCGCCTTAGTCTCAATCAAAGGAAGTGGTAAATCGACCCAAGTCAAGCTGATATGTTCCATCTGTCATCCTTACCCAACCGAATTACGTCAACGGATTTTCGATTTATTTCAACCTGTAAGCAGTCGTATTGATGAAATCTGTCAAGTCAATTTCTTGGTTGGTCAAACGTTTGCTGAAGCTGCGGTCCAAGTAGCCTCAGTGGCTAAGTTCAAACTAAAAAATATTGACTTCATCGGTTCACACGGCCAAACCATTTACCATCTACCGCCAACGGAAATAGGAACCCCTTCCACCTTGCAAATCGGTGAGTCAGCCGTCATCGCTAATCAGACGAATCTGCCCGTGGTATCCGATTTTCGGGTAGCAGATATCGCCGTAGGTGGACATGGTGCTCCAATAGTACCTTACGTTGATTTTTTGCTTTACCATCAAGACGAAAAGTCGATCGCATTACAGAATATCGGTGGAATTTCCAATGTTACATTCATTCCAAGTAATGCAAAGCCAACTGATATTATCGCTTTTGATTCAGGTCCAGGTAATATGATAATTGACGCAACAGTCGACATGATAACTGATGGTCAGAAAACGTATGATGATGGAGGACAAATGGCGGCTCAAGGACAAGTAAATAGCAAACTATTGGCCATATTACTCCAGCATCCATACCTGAAATCGCCACCGCCTAAATCTACAGGGCGAGAGACTTTCGGTTGGGGGTTTGCCCTAAAAACCATTGAACATGCTAAACAATTAAAAATCTCTGATTATGACTTATTGGCGACTCTGACCTTTTTTACAGCTCATACTATTATCAACCATTATCAAAAATTTCTACCTTCTACCATTAATGAAATTCGGGTCAGTGGTGGCGGTGTTCACAACCGAACATTAATGCAACATTTGTCTGGACTGGCGGAGGCCACCTTTCAATCTGTGGCGGTGATAGTTGATGAACGATCAGATGCTAAAGAAGCCGTTGCTTTTGCCATTTTGGCTAATGAAACACTAGTTGGTAACTGTGCCAATCTACCGGCCGTAACTGGTGCTAAACGTCCTACGATCTTGGGTAAAGTCACACTCACACCCCAGTAGATTTACATGGTGAAACGGCCATTTTGTTAATTGAAATCTGTCAAACGACTTTTAATAGCTTGAAAACGTAATGAGTTAACAAGGGGGTAAGATATGATTGGTAATTGCTGAATCTGCTGGCTAACTCTAGTAACTCGCTCTCTCGTTCCCGGATGGGTAGAGAGTAATCTTTCGACTTTGGTAGGTTGTCGTTTTTCGGCACCCAATAATTTCTCAAAAAAGGCCGTTATTCCTTTAGGATCAATACCGGACGAGTGCATCTGTCTAACAGCCATTAAATCTGCTTCACGCTCAGCTTCCCTACTGTATTTGAGTAAAAAACCAGATGTTACAACTTCTGTAGCTAATGTTTCTAATCGGCTTTTATCTTCTCCCAATAGAAGTTGAACTAAGGCGGCAAATCCGTACTGTTTAGTTAACTGCTTCATGCCGTGTCTTCCTACCACGTGTCCAACTTCGTGTGCCATGACGCCAGCTAACTCAGCTTCAGTATTTGCGAACCGAATTAGCCCTAAATTAACGTAAACATAACCACCAGGGATAGCAAAGGCATTGATTGCATTATCATTTACCACTTTGAAATAATAGGTAATATTTGGTCGGTCGGAATGTCTAACCAGCCGTTGGCCTAACTGATTGATATAGCTTGAAATGTCGGGGTCGTCACAGATTTTTAATTCTTCTTCAATTTTAGCCGAAAATTGCCGGCCTAGTTTAATTTCTTCTGCATCACTGAAGATATTTATATTAGCTAATTGATTAGCTAATTGCCCCCCACAGCCGAACATTAGCAAAAAATTAACCCAGAAAAAGAAGAGAAACTGGGGTCTGTATAAGTTTAGTTTAGATAATACGAGAAGTAGCACTGTCCAAAATTTGGCTAATTAACTGATTGTAAGAAATTCCCGCAGCTTCAGCCTGAGCCGGCAGATCACTAAGTTCAGTTAAGCCTGGTAGAGTATTAACTTCGGTCACAAAAGGTTGCCCCAATTTATCTACGATCATATCAACTCGTGAATAACCGTGACAACCAAGTGCTTGATGAGTCCAATGAGCAATCGATTGAGCTGCTTGGGTTACTTTGTTTGATAAACGAGCAGGAATAACAAACTCGGTCATGCCAGCAGTATACTTAGCTTTATAGTCGTAGAATTCACCTTTTGGTATTAGTTCCAGAATTGGTAAGGCCTGAAGACTAGAGCCAACGCCAATTAGGCCAACCGTAATCTCTTGACCTTGTACATACTTTTCAAAAAAAATGTCCTGAAATGCACGATTTTTTTCTATTGCCGGATAAATTTCATCAGCCTCATGAATGATGGATACTCCCAAACTAGACCCTTCTGAAGCCGGCTTAATAACCAACGGCAAACCCAGTTGATCAATACCTTGCTGACATTGAGTTTTTAAGTCGCCGTCAATATAAATTTGCAAATAATCAGGTGTTGGAATTTGCATCGTGCTAAAGATTTTTTTTGACATTATCTTATTCATTCCCAAAGCACTTGCCAGAATGCCTGATCCTGTATAAGGCAAACCAAAATGGCCTAGAATCGCTTGTATTGTACCATCTTCATATCCTTTGCCGTGCAGGGCTAAGAAGACTGCTTCAACCTCCGCCCTTCTCAGTTGATCCAACCAGTCTTCATTAATCGGGTCAATTTCAACCACCTCATAACTTTGTTCCCGCAATGAAGACGAAACTCTTTGACCAGAAAGAAGCGAGACAGACCGCTCACCAGATCCTCCCCCCAGTAAAACACCTAATCGATTAAACTTACGCATCCACTTCTAGTCTTAGAAGTAATTAAAAATCATTTTCATCGACCAGAAAGTCGTCGAAATCATAGTCATCCAGTTCATCAAAATCATCATCAGTACCGTCTCCATAAAGGGATTGGCCTAGAGGTATTTCCAATTCTGGCACATCAATATCTTTTGCCTCACTCCATAAACGTTCAAGATTATAGAATTGGCGAACGTCATCCAAAAAAATATGCACTACAAAATCTACATAATCGAGCAAAATCCAATCACTTTTGCGTTCGCCTTCCCGCCGCCATGGTTTTGCCCCCCACCGCTCTCTTAAATCTTCTACAATCTTTTCTGAGATACCTTCAATCTGTCTGTCTGAGGTTCCACTACAAATAAGAAAAAAATTGGTAAAAGCATCTAACGAGCGCAGATCTAAAATACGAGTATTTCCAGCACGTCGTTCTTGGGCCGCAAGGGCTGCCGCCCTTACTATATCAAGCGAATCTTCAGTTTCAATTGTCTTTTGCATGTTTTTCTTTGGTTGGTTGAGAAGGATAAATCAATGAATTCTGTTTCTTGATCTAGTGGTTATAAGGAGTGAGAGGAAAAGCAATTATTAGATTATTCGATCATAGGGGCATAAATAACTATCAGCTCTTTGCTCTAATCATACTGTCTTTTAGCTGACACATGCTACCAGACAGTCTTTGACATCGTCAAGCTTGTTCCCAAAATGCTAGGTTCCCGATTTATAAACCGATTCATGTAATCCCTTGATGTAACCAATTGCGAAAAGTCGGCCAATTGAGGAGTAACCTGGTCGATCATTATCATCACCAGCCATAGTCGGTACATGATCAGGCCGAAGTACACCATTGAAACCTATGTCTCGGTAAGCTTCCAAGCAAGCGTGCATATCGGTTTGGCCGTTATCGTGAAAAGTCTCTAGAAATTTTTCTGCCTTACCAACTACATCTCGCAAATGAACAAAGAATATTTTTTGTTGTTGACCAAAATGCCGAATAATAGCCGGCAAATCATCGGTCATTAAGGTGAAGTTTCCCTGGCAGAGGGTAATACCATTTACAAAACTTGGTACTAGATCCAATAAACGCTGAAAATTATCCACATTGCGCATGATACGACCTAAACCACGAATTGGAGACAAAGGAGGATCATCAGGATGCATCGCAAGTTTGACATTAGCCTCTTCGGCTACCGGAACCACTCGCCGCAAAAAATAAGTTAGACTATTCCATAATTCGTCTTCACTAATGCTACCATATTCGGTAAAAGGATCATTGATCACCTGTTCATGATCGTAACCTGTTACCAAAGCTCCCCCACGAGAGAGGATAGCCGTATCGGTGCGAATCCAATTCAATACAGGCATCCATTCATAACACCAAACGGGGATGCCTAACTGCCCCATATTGCGAATCAATTGGCAAACCGATTCAATCTCATCCTCCTGTCCATTTCTACCCAACTTTGCCAGATTTAGTGGTGGTCGACTTTCTAAAACAGCCAACTCAAAACCACCATCTTCGTACGATCGTTTCACCCGTTCTAAAGACGAATAAGACCAAGGTAAATCATCCGAGTTATTTCCACCTAACTGCCCACCAAAATCCATCACACCAACCACGTGTTCAACACCACACTGCTTAACCATGTCCCACAACTGAGTCGGTTGCGGTGGTAAGACTTCAGCAATTTTAATCATCAGTTTGCACCTCAAAAATTCGATCAATTTTGGTTTAGTCCATCGGCAATGATTACCCACAAAAGTCGTTTTGCTAACTAGATTGAAAATGGCTCCCAATTTGTGGCAGAATATACACAGTAAGTCAGGAGAGCAAATCGGATTGATGGAAAAAATTATCACTACAACTAAACCCAACGGCTTCGGGCGCAACTGGTTAGAGGTAGGACATTTCATCGATGATGATTTTGGCCACTCCAACTGGATCAAGAAAGGGGATCCTAATCAAGATCGACAATTGAAGGTTCATCGTCAGCACTGCGACCGAGGAACCACACTTAACTGGGTAATCCTAATCCCTGAAAATTATCGGTGGACGATAGTTAAAATCAATTATGACCGTTTAAACCCTCGTAGTTACCAGATTCTATGGCAGCCCAAAGATTCTACTAAGGACCAATTGACCAGATCGCAGAAGGTCGATCGTGTCTACCAATTGGCTGCTGACAATGAAGAACTCATAGCTTTACTTCATCAGGTGCTCCCTCAATCACCAGAGTAAATTCTCCTCTCGGCTTTTTCGTCTGATCAAATTTATCAATCGCCCCCTGCAAATCGCCACGGAATATCTCTTCAAATTTTTTGGTCAGTTCACGAGCGAGGCAAATTCTCCGATTACCCAAAATCTGCAACGCATCTTGTAGAAATTTGATTACTCGATGCGGTGATTCATAAATAATCAATGTTCGTTTCTCATTTACCAGCTCTGTTAATCGCTTACGACGCCGCCCTGATTTAGGCGAAAGAAAACCCTCGAAAGCGAAATTGTGTAAAGGAAGCCCTGCAACCGAGGCAGCCGCAATACAAGCAGAAACACCTGGAATCGGAATGATTGGCACCTCGACAGCTAGTGCTGAAACTACTAACCGATAACCAGGATCTGAAATTGTTGGTGTTCCAGCGTCCGACACTAGAGCTAATGATTGTCCGGATTGTAAGTGGCTAACTAACTTATCTGACTTACGGCCTTCATTATCTTTATAAAAACTAGTCAGAGGTGTCGAGATTTGGTAATGGTGCAATAAGCGCTTAGTGTATCTAGTATCTTCGGCTGCAATCAAATCTACATCAGATAAGGTACGAACCGCTCGGAAGGTAATATCTTCCAAATTACCGATTGGTGTACTTACAATGTAAAGTGTACCTATTTGTGAATTAGACATACAAACTTCCCTTCAGAAGCATGGGTTAACGCAGATATCCGTTTAAATCAAAATGGCCAAGAATAAAGTTAACACCTCACCAAAATGTTTGGTGGCCAGGTTAACATAGCCGATTCTGACCTGTCAATGACCACTAATTAGGCAATTCAGACCAACCGTGATATAATTGTGCCAGTCCCTTTTAGATTGGCACTAAGAGGTTGGGTCGCTGACGATTATTAAAACTTATCAAATAGCTAAAAATTTGGTCTATAAACGGACCAACTCTTTATCTTTAGGGCTTGATTTATACTGGATTAGATCATCTGATGGCAATGAACAGAAGCATCAGACGCCATTGGTGATCTGGATTCATGGTGGTGGTTGGCGGGGCGGCCATCGACAAAATTGCCAACACACGCTAAGCTTAATCGAAATTGGTTTCGCCGTAGCTAGTATTAGTTATCGTTTGAGTCATCAGGCTATTTTTCCAGCCCAGATTGAAGATTGTCTAGCAGCAGTACGTTGGCTCAGAGCTAATTGTGAAAATTATAATCTCGACACTAATCGGTTTGGTGTTTGGGGGGCTTCTGCCGGCGGTCATCTAGCAGCCTTACTTGGTACTATTAGTGGTAGCAATTGCTGGCAAGTCGGCGACCATCTAGAGCAAAACAGCGAGGTACAAGCTGTTTGTAATTGGTTTGGTCCGACCGATTTCTTTCGCATGAACGGTATTGCGGGCACTATCGACCACGATGCAGTTGATTCACCTGAATCCATGTTGGTTGGCGGTCCTATTCATAGCCGCCGATCACAAGTAATTGCGGCCAATCCAATTACGTATATTCAGAATCCAGCTCCACCATTCCTGATCATGCATGGACAAAATGACCGAACCGTTCTCCCCAATCAGAGCAAGTTGTTGCATAGAGCATTGAAACAAGCTGATATTAATTCTGAACTGATTTTACTAGACGGTTGCGGTCATGAATTTGAATCCAAACAAACCAGGGTGGTAAAAACCTTTTTTAATCAATATCTGGGAAAGGATTGATGGAATGATGACGAAAATCAAAGTGGCAATCGTCGGCTGTGGTGCTATTTCGAAAGTACACGCAACCGCTTGGCAGGATTTGGAGCAAATTGAATTGGTTGCTGCTTGTGATGCGAATGTCGAAGCACTAAGAAGTTTTGTTGATCAGTTTAAGGTATCTGACAGCTATCTTGACCTTCGAACTCTGCTAGAAAATCAGACGCCAGACGTATTGGTAATTACTACCTGGCCTTCATCTCATCTTAAAAATGTTCTAGAAGCAGTAAGAGGGAAGGTTAAAAGGATTTTGTGTGAAAAGCCTCTGGGTGTCAACGCCAAACAGATTGAACGAATGATACAAGTGACGGAAAGATCGCAAGATAATGCCCCCCTAATACTATTGACGGAAGCCTTTATGTACCGACACCATCCATTAACTCAAATGGTAAAGTCAAAGATCGATACTGGTGAAATTGGCGAATTACGATCAATTAACGTTGTTTTTAATACCAGTCTTACCGATCAAACCAATTGGCGATTACGAGGTGATCTTGGTGGTGGTACTATGATGGATTTAGGCTGTTATTGTATTGATCTGATTAACTATTTACTTAATCAATCACCACAATCAGTTTATGCGACTGGTAATTATTCCTACGGTACTAATGCTTGGGAAACCATTTATGCTATCATTCGTTACAGTGACCGTCTAATTGCCCAAATAGATACCGGTTTTGGTATGGTCTGGCGGGAATTTTATGAAATAGTCGGTAGCGAAGGCACAATCAAAGTTGAACCTGCTTGGGGTAACAATGTCGGTGAGTGTCGCTTTTGGCTTAACGACCAACCGGTTAATGTTGAAGGTCTCAACCCTTATTCGGCCGAAATAGTCAATCTCTGTCAAGCAGAAAGCCAAAGCGATCTAATAATACCATTAACCGATTCTTTGCGAAATATGAGATTGATTGATGCTATTCATCAATCAGCTCACGCTGGTCAGGTAATTCACCTCGCTGATTGAGTGTGGAATACTCCTAACATAGGAATGATGCTA
>CAYVHK010000089.1:0-18155 GCA_964451145.1 uncultured bacterium
AACTACCGTCCACGGAACCATCTTGAGGTAGTGGCTGATTCAATATCCAACTTACGGTATTGCCCTGAGTTTCTTGCCGTCCCGAAATCTCTGAATTGTCCGGAGTTATTAGTCGTATTTTGGTCATTTTCATGATTTCAGTTTCGGTTACGTTTTCAAGTGTTACATCGACTTGTCTTAGCTCGTTTCGTTTACTGAATTTGACGGGTTGAGTGGCCTCAATAGTAGCTGATTTCCAGACGACCGAAAAGTTACGTCTATAAGTGGTTGAATTACCGGCTAAGTCAACAGCTACAACTTCAAGGACATAATCGCCGTTGACAGATGCGCCGGATTTAGGTTGGCTGTTTAGATTTAGAAAAATAGAGTACTCACCAGATGTTGTATCAGCTTTTAGGGATTGTGTAGTACTTACTTGACCCACTGGTGAAATCAACTGAGCAACCGTTTGTTGACTATCAATTCCACTGCCAAAATCAATTGAGTTGCTAGGATTATTATCGGTCAAAATCATTTGAAATTGTGTGGGTAATCCCACAATCGTACCTTGCAAATCAACAATCGATTTTTCAGCTTCGTTAGTATAAGAAATTGACTTTACTCTTGGAGGTTGCGTATCGAAAGTAATATCACCTGTCCATTCTTGGTTAGACCGGCCAATAGCCTCAATTGCTGACTGGATTGTTATTGTATAAACTCCGTCTTGACTACCATCCCCAGCCAATGGTTGACCGGGTGTAAAGGTCATCTGTTGTTGACCGTCGTTGGTGATCGTACCTAAGATGATTTGCTGACTTGGATTTCTAATTTCAAAAATGGTTTGGCTAAAATCAATGTTTTGTTGACTCTTGAAGGTGACAATGACTGATTCCAAGTCATTAGTCAGGCGAGGGATAATATTGGCTATCTCAACCAGTTCCGCTCCGTATGTATAGTAGAAAGTGTACGGTACGCTAATATTACCAGCCTGATCCACTAGGACAATTTGTAGTGTGTAGATCCCACCATTTTTTAGTTTAGCCGACTTGTAAGTAATGTTTTCAGAACCGTTGTAGCCGATTTGACCTAAAACTGTCGTTCCATCAGCACTGGACAATTGTAGACTAGAGCTAGAAATATCAACTCCACTGCCAGAATCAGCAACATTAAAGGTGGCCAACACTTGATCGGTTGTCAGTCTTTGATAAGCTTTATCGGTTTCGGTAATAGTCGGTGGTTGGGTATCATAGTGAACTTGGTGTTTCCTATTTGTTATGGAACCGAGTTTGTCTACAACTTTAACCGCGACCGTGTAAACTCCATCTGCTGAGCCGTCGGTGGGCAAATCTAACCCAGTTAGCGTGACTTGTGAATTGGTGTGTGTTATTGAGGTATTGGTTAATACTTTCTCTTGGCCATTAGTTATGGTGATAATTGTTTGATCGAAATCAATACCCTTTCCGCTATTATCCAATAATGTAGCTGAAACCTCAGATATTTGGTTAATTTGAGCATCAGCGACAGGTGAGACAGAAACAATTTCTGGCATTTGTGTGATGAAATAGAAAGGTATGTTTTGTGTTCCACTGATATTCCCAGCAAAAGCACCCGCTGGGATACTCATGGTGGATAGCCCGTCCGCCGACCCGGCTGTTGCTAGATCATTTACAGTCAGGTGAACTTTATCAACTCCATTATCATTTTTTGTGGCCGAGACCGTCCCATTGACTGAATTTAGCAAAACTTGTGTTTGACTAAAATCGACACCACTTAAATTGTCCTTTAGAAAAACCTCTACGTCTTTTAGGCGTTCAATTTTGACACCGGTGGCAGGAACTGTGCTGAAAATGATTGGAGGCAACGTATCAACAGTTAGTGTCAAATTTTGTTGATAAATTTGGCCTTCAAAATCAGTGAAAGTCGCAGTTGCCATATAATTGCCATCTCGACTGCCATCTTTCGGTAAGTGGTTAGCGATATGCCAAACTAGAATTTGCCCATCTATTTCGGTTTTTTTTGCTAAGATAGTCTCGCCACTACTGTCTCTAACTATTAAGCTAGACTTAGCCAAATCCAGGCCAATCCCAGAGTAGTTTTGCAGTTGGGCTGAGATTGTTGTTAATGCGTTAATCGGTTCACTATTCGGTGTAAATTCTATCTCTGGCACTTTCAAGTCAATATAGAACGGATAATTAACTCTTTCTCCTTGATTACCCGCCTTATCAATGGGAATCACTGATAAGGCGTAATCGCCAGCAGTAAGAGGTTCACTAAAATGCAGCTGAATATTATTGGATTGCGTTATCGAGGCTATTTGCTTGGTTGCTACAACTACCGTTCCGTCGCTTTTACTGATGGTAATGGTGGTGGAGTTATAGTCCAATCCTGATGCAACAACATCGTTATTTTGATCGGAAAAAGTAACTTCAATCGAGGTTAAAGCTTGCTCTATACGAGTTTTGTCAAGTGACAGATTCGAGGGGATAGTTCCCGTTAGAATGGGAGCTTGTGTATCGTAAATTATCGGATGTGTTTGTTGCTGACTGTTGCCAGCCATATCAACGACAGTAAGTGAAATTTGATAGGTTCCGTCATCGCTACCGTCAGTTTTTAGTGGTCGTCCCAATTGAAAACGAATCGTATCCATATCAACTTGCAACTGAGTCCCATCTAAAATTGTGCTCGATTTAGATAACTGAAAAACTGAGTCGAATAAATTCAGTCCGGCAACACTATCGCTTAAATCCGCTTCAATATAATTGATACTAGTGTTGATATTACTCCGGTTATCCAGTCTTTTGTCATTAAGACGAATTTTCTCGACCGACGGTTGAATCGTGTCAAACATAAAACCAAAGGTTGAAACTTGCTTATTGCCAGCGAGATCAACTGCTTGGATATTTACGGTATAAGCTCCGTTTTCCGAAGCTAGATTGAGTGGATCGTTCAATGTCAGTCTTAAGGTTATACCGTCTTGATTAAGAACACCATCTTGAACAGTACCATCGGATCTTTTCAGGCTGATAATAGAACTGTCGAAGTCCATTTGACTACCTGCTCCGGCTTCAAAAGTAGCTGTCAATTCGTTAACTAAAGTTCTTAATTTGGTATTAGCAACAGGAACGACTTGGCTAATAGTAGGCTTTTGAGTATCAATCTGAACTTCGTTGATAGAAATGGTACTTTGATTGCCTGCAAGATCGGTACTCTTCAATTCCAGACTGTAAGAACCATCAGGCAGAACAGCACCAAGCCCATTTTTTCCGTTCCAGTGGTAGGACTGGCTTCCAGCCGTCAGGCCGGTCAATTGAATTGTCGGCTGATTAGAAATTAAAAGTTGAAGCTCGGATAAATCTTCGCCCAAGTTATAAGTAAAGACCAATCGATCGTGCCGACCATCGTTGTTAGGTGAAAAATCTGTTCTTTCTAATTTTCCCGACGTTTCCGGTAATTGTGTATCGACCGCGATAGAAAAAATTTTGGTATGAGACTGCTGTATTGGATTCAATAGTTCATCTTGAAAAAAATCAACCTGCAGTCGTAGTTGGTAGTTTCCATCAGTAACCAGTTTAGCTGTTGCTGCCAAGCTATCTTTCCCGTCCCATTCAATACGAAGCCGTTTAGGAGCATCATTAACGTTTAATCCAGGGCCAAATTTTCCCAAAGTCGACCAATCGTCATCTGCGTTAAACTGGCCGTCTGGTTGGCCAATACCACCTGGGCCGTGCACATCAATAATTATTTGGTATTCACCAGTTGTGCCGTCCATTTCGAAAACGATTATGACTTTGTCTTGGATGTTATCGTTGTTGGGACTAAAAATCCCGTTTGTTTCCGTCGTATCATCAAGAACCTGCGGCGCAATGGCAAAATCATCGGCATGAACATAGACACAAAAACAAAGAACACACCACCAAACAATTCCTAGGCCAATTGTTGCTAGGTGTTCCCACCCACTGCCATTTTCTTGGCTATTCCCCCAACTCAAGCCCCTTTTTCCCAAAATACTGTCCCCCGTGAATCTTAATGAATGCTACTTTGATCTTTTATAACTGGATATGTTTTTTTACTTTGATGACCAATTTAAACGAATTAAGTTGCCCTGAATCATTGTTGAATCTATCTTTTGACTATATTTTATTTTCGACCTGTTTTAGACGTGAAACCAATCGTTTGGTTGATGGCAAGTATCTCAAACTTACCATTGTGTTATCAGTAAACTTCCATTTAGAAGTAGGATCGACTCATAGCATTACCAGCACCGAAGGCATTATAAGGTACACCGACCGGGAGGCTGCGGAAGCCCCAAGTTTCAGTTACTGCGTCGTAACCAAGCCCAACTGAAGCTGTCGGATCAGCGATCAGGTTAATCTGGAATGTGAAGTCTTGTCGAACGCTATCGAAATTAGGCGGTCGTTTAATACCAACACGATGCCAAGAGAGTCTCAGATCCCAGTCATGCAAATTCCGTCGAACGGTTAAACTTTGCGAATAAAACTGTTTTTCAATCCAATCATAATCAGCACTAAAATCGATTTCGAACATTGAATTGGGCCGGAATTGGAAACTAGTATTAATTCGACGTGAGGCATAATTGGTTCTTTTGCTGAACGAATTACCAAAAGTAAGATTCCATTTTTCTCGGCGATAGCTAAAATTAGAACGAAAACCGACTTGCTTAAACCGTTTACCATCTACTTCTGATTGGTTAGGATCATGGGTAGTACGCATGATAACACTCATATTTCGACTGGGTAGTGGTGTGACGGTAATGTCACTTTCGATATAATCATAAGTTCGATTGTTTTCAGCTGCATATTCAGTAAAATCGCCACGTAGTTGTGTGCGAAAATCGATTAATCGTAGAGCTGACCGATGCTTACGTGTTTTGACCTCGATGCTTGTTTCTAGGGTATAACTGATATCTTTTCGCTCGTAAAAATAGGTACTCGGACCAAAGGGATATAAACGGCTGTTTTCGTCTCGGTCTACGGCTGGTTGATAATTAAAGTAGACACCAGAATTGATCTGATGTCGCAAACGTCGTGCGCCTGGAATCCAACTAATATCGTAGATGCGAAACAAAATATTACGAGCGTCCGCATTAAGGCTGTAGATACCTCGCAAAATATTTTTATCCCCATCCCGATCTCGGTCGTGCCAGACAATATCGGAGTCGAAGCCAAGATCTAATCGCACCTCACGAGTAGATGATACTTTGAGTGTAGACTGTTTTTGAATATCGAATCCAAAAACTCCTGTTTTCAGGTAAACGTCTTGCTCCTTTTCATAACGTTTTCGGAAAAAGTTTCCCAAATTCATATCTAGATCAAACGAAGCGTCCTCCAACGTTGGAAATGCTAGGAGAGATAAGATGGGAATGTCTGTTTCTGTTTTTTCTGCAATTTTGACCAATTTATCATTGAGAGTCTGAAAAAACGGCAGATTACTCATTCTCATTCGGGAAAAGTGCAACGACAACTCAGGTAACTTCTGTAAAGTAGAAGCAACATCACTTTCGATTAATTCATACGAATGACTGAATTGTAAACGACCTAAAAATTCACCAATAGTTTTAGTGGAAAACTTCAAGTTGCCGTCAGCATCGCGATCATCCGTGTCCCAAGCTGAAAAAGCGTTTCCCCATGTCAACATACCAAAAGAGTGAATAGCAGATTCAGAGGTGCCATAATTTTCGTCGTAATGGCGGGCTTGCCATTCGGCTCTTCCCATGAAATTGAGCGGTTTCCTACCTTCTTCTGGGTTATCCCAAGGTGTGTAGATACTGTGATAATGTCCCCAACGTGCGACATATTCTCGACCAATTTTCATAGCATCTTTACGAGAGTAAGAATACTGGTCTTGACCATACAAGTACAAATCGCCTCGATAAGTCCGCTTTTTTTTGATGTCGATTAGGTGAAAACCGTTTTTACTATTGATAACACTACTGATTTCACCTCGATTTAACTGTCGAGCTTGGCGGGAAATGGCCTTTTCATTTTGCCAATTGCCTTGAAAGTCATGTTGACGAAAAATTTCCAACTGCTGTTTTTCTCCCATGATTTTATCTTCAGCAACTGTTGATTTTCCCTGTGTATTTTGTCTGGACAATTTGTTTTTGTTACTTAGTTTGGAAGTTTCTTTTTTAGGGTTCGTTTTTTCTTTCTTTGTGCCTATTAGAAAATTTTGGGATTCTTTTTTTTCTTCTGGTTTACGACGTTCGTATTCTTCACGTAGCCATTGACCATATTGGGATTCAAAATCGGTGGCAAGTTGGGCAAAGGTAGGTGTTGGCAACTTCTGAACAAGTTGAAAAATGTGTACTCCTCTGTCAGTCATCACCGTAGTGGTTATTTCTCCAACTTTTTCTAACCGTCGCACTGAGTATTGCCACCGATCATCCATTTCGTTCAAAGGTAGCCAATCACCATCATTAACATCTTGACAGATAGCTGACTGGTTTTCTACAGCCAAATCAGTCAGAGCTTCTCCGCCTAATGCTCGTTCTTGGATCTTATCGGCCAGTTGGCGAATTTGATCCTTCGTTTCATCGGTTGGCCTAATTTTAATATCGATCCGACGCAGTTTAATCTCTCTTTGTCCGTAGGCTTCTAATACTTGATCAACCCGAAAAATGTGGTAAGCAAAATCAGTTTTTAGAATTGGGCTAATTTCTCCAGCCGAAAGCGAAAAAACAATATCCTCTAATAATGGGTCTATTCTTTTTTTGCCTTCTATATCTACCTCACCCCGCACGATATACCCCATATCACCACCTTCATAACGAGTTTCTTGATGGTCAGAATTGTCTTGTGCTACTTGAGCAAACGCGACTTCCGATCCCGGTGGTGGTTGGTCGGATTTTTCAGTCGGCTTTTTTATAGGTCGATTGACCATTAGTTCTTTATAAACCTTTTCTGCCTTATCTTTGGCCCGGTCGAAATCTTCCTGTTCTAACTGATATTCAAAAAAAAGTTCTTTAAGCTTATATGAGTCGTAATCGCCATCCAGTTTCTCCCCGATATCAGTGGCCAAATCTTCTAATTTTTTCCTTTCACTAGGGGTGGCATTGTGAAAAATAGGAATAAAAATTTCATCGTATTGTGTATCATTAATTTGGTAAGTACTATCAAGTCCGCCACCACGTCCTCTTCTAGAAGTATGGTCAAACATTAGGCGTGCATCTAGTCGCCGCTTACGAGACAGCGGCAGCTCAATACTGATAAACGGACCTTGGTAGCTATCCGTACCTAATCTTACAATTACTTTAGCTAGTTTATCTTTGCGCAGGTCGCGACGATAAGCCGGAATATAAAATAATGGGACACCACCTATTTTGAGAACCACGTTTTTGGCAATTAGCTCTTTATCAACCTTAACTATAATTTCTGAGCTACTGAAGTAGTAGTGTGGGCGTTTCAAGGAACAGGTAGTCAGTGATCCCTTCCGAATATAGGATTCATTATCCTCTGTTTTGAAAATCTCATTACCTCGATAGTACCAAGGTTCACTATAGGTGAAACCTTGGCGGATAATACCTTTTTTATTTTCCAAATTAAAAAGCAGTTCGTCTGAGTAGGTTCGCTCTTGCCCAGAAATTAGCCGAACATTACCCGAGGCTCGTAACAGGTTTTGGTCGAAATCAGCCCAAATATGATCAGCATAGAGGGTCATACCTTCCGATTTAACTAATGCATTTCCATGAATTTGAACTAAATTTCCCACTAAAAAAAGATCATCACCTTTACCGATAATTTTCCCATCTTCTGGTTCTGATTCCTCCGGCCTTAGCAAGTCAGGCCGACCAGTGGGCAAGGTGGGTAATTCGGGGGTGGTATTATTCAAGATGTCATCCTTTGATATGGAGGAAGATTCAGGAGTAATAACAGGTTCAAGTGATGCATCTTGAGACCTACTCAGGTCAATCCAGAATACAAATTGCAGAATTAGTAGCCCAAGGAGTAAGCTAATGGATTGAGGACAGATGTCTGGGAGTTTTTGCTGACTCGCCGAATTAGTAGGGCGGGTCATTCGATAACCGTGACGCCCTCATTTTCGGTTGATTCGACGATTAGTTGTGGATCAAAATATTTGACGAAAGAATTTTCTATCAAAAGGTTTGTATATGCCTTCCACTCTTTCTGAAATTTCTGATCTCTCAAATAAAGATTAACTTGTTCTTGTTCTTTTTCTGTTAGTTGACTAGCTTGTTGATCCACAATGATAAATATGTGAAAGCCAGAATTAGTTTCAACAGGTTGACTGTGGACACCAATTTCCATTGTCTCTACCACTTTTCGGATGTTGGGGGACAGGTTAGCTAATGGTTGAAATCCTAAGTCACCGCCAACCCGATTATTATCCCTTTTTAGATCGTTGTCAAAAGCCGTCTGACGATGCATTTTTAAAACTTGATCAAAACCATCGCCCTGATCAAGTTTTTGCACTAGTTGCTCGGACTTTTTATGGGCTTGTTCTTTGGAAGTTTGGCTAATTTGGAAGGGAATTAGAAAATATTGAAAGGTAATTTTTTGATCGGATTTGTCTTCGACCCTAAAAATGTAAAAACCATCGATTGATTCCACTGGCTGACTAAGTTGATCAGGATTTAGATTTGCTAATGATTGTTGAAACAGTGGTGATAAATTTTTTAGTTCATCCAATGATAGTTCTACTAACTTGCCAGTCGTTTGTTGGCGGCCAAAACTGGCTTTGACAGACAATCGATTAGCTACATCTTCGAATTTGTCACCAAGTGTTATGTCAGCGATTGCATCTTCGGCCTTCTGACGTGTCAATTTTCTATCATCTGCTGTCGGTTGATAAGGAACAAAAATGTGTTTCAAATGCAATTCATCTGTTTTGTCAGGAAACTGATCTCGGTTTTGGGAGAAAAAGTCTTGAATTTCCTTGTCTCGTACTTGTAGTTTGGGTAATACCCGCTTCATAATCAGTCGTTCTGCCATCAAGTTTCGTTTAGTCTGTTCACGAAAAGCAGTAAAAGTGAATCCCTCTCTTTTTAGTTGTTCAAGAAAATCGCTTTCTGTTTCGATGCCAGCACTTTCCTGGAAAGTATTGATTCGTTGGTCAACTTCTTGATCGGTGACCTGAATCTGGTCCTTCAAAGTTAGAGCTGTTTCAACTAATAATAGCTGACGGATATACTGGTCCAACAACCTTGGTCGATCTTGTTCAGCTTGGCGGTTTGCTTCGTCCTGATTGACACCAAATCCACGTTGCAATTCCATTGACCGTTGTTTTACTAGTGTTGTCAGCTCCCACTCAGTAATAATCTCGTTGTTGACTTGGGCAATGACACGATCAAAAGTTTTGGCTTCTATTGGTATTAAACTTGACAGACCACAGACGAACCAAAAACAAACGATCGAACCTAAAACCATAACCTGTTTGTAATATTTCATTATTAATTTTTTAGTTCAAGCAGTGTGGCTGACCAGAAACACCAATCAGCCACACGCTATTAGCTACTCTTTAGTTGGTTCACTAGAAGGCACATTCTCTGCTCCGCCATTTTCATCTTTGTCCACAGAGTTTGTTTGTTCTTCCTCGGTTGATGGCAGTTCAATTCGGTCCCCAAAGACTTTAACTGAAGCTTGATCTTTCAGTTTATCCAACCAAACTTTGGTTAGATCTGACCGCAATTTATCTTCAGCTTCATAAGCTACGTCTTCTTTGACCTCTTCGTAAGGTTTTTGTCGTTCTTTTTTAAACTCCTCCTTACGGAAAATCATGTAGTATTTGGAGCCTTGAACCTCGACTTCAATCAACTCTTTGGTGGTATCCCCGATCTCCATCTCGAAGGCCTTATCCACAAATGGTTTGACGACTTCTGAAAAACTATCACGTGAAAAGAAATCAGTATCCCCTGGGTTGTTTGGGTCTGACCCTGGACCTTCTAATTGGCCTTTTTCGGATAATTCTTTAGCGATATCGGTAATATCTCGCCCCTCTTCGTGAATTTCTGTCAAGGCTTGTTTTGCTGCCTCTTGATCTGCAACTGCAATACAGGTTACTCTAACCTGATCCGGGCTGATATAATCTTTTTTGTTTTTCTCGTAATAAGCTTGAAAATCAGCATCGGTTGGTTTGACTTTCTGCTCAACTTCAATGTCTGTGATTTTCTCAACCATCAATTCGTGCAGATACTCTTGGACCTTTTTTTGAATTTCTCCCTTTTGATCTAAGTCTTGTTCTTTTGCCATAAGCAAAATCAGTCGGCTTTCTGCCATCAGTGTCATATACTCGATTAGCCCTTCTTTACTTTCAGCATACTGTTTTTGCTTGTATTCAGGTAGTTCACTGATTTCCTGCATCATTTCTTCCAACGTGATCTGATGTTTACCTTTCCATTCAAACTCAGCGATCACTGTACCATCAACTGCATTGGCTTTACCGCCACAACCTAATATCACTACCAAGATTATTAGGCTCAAACTTCGGCCAAATTTAAAAAACAGATTTAAATAGTGTTGCATTATTTATTGTTCCTCCTCAGCATTTGCTTCGTCGGATGATTCTTCACCATCAGATGGTGTTTCGGGTACTGGAACTTTATCAGGATAAAGCTCTAATTGACCTTTAGTGGTTACTTCGTCCACCCAAGCCAAAATACGTTCTCGTTTTTTCTGTTGTTCGATGATGGTAACGATGCTATCGCGAACTTCCTCGAAGGTTTGTTGTCGTGCTGGGTTCTGTGCCTCCTTGCGGAATAGTAAGTAGAAGACATCATCACCAATGTCCAGTTCAAGTGGTTCTGGGGATTCATCCCCTATTTCCATGTCAAACACTGCATCAACAAAGGGCATCCAACTTTCGCTCGCATCCCGACGAAATTTACCAGTATTACCAGGATCATCTTCACTGTCCCCAGGGCCTTGTAAATCTTTTTTGAAAGTTTCAGCAATTTGGGCCAAGTCAACGCCATTTTGATACATAGTGTATGCTTCCTCAGCTTTTGTTTCATCGACTAAAGAAATACATGTTGCTTGAACTGTTTCCTCATCAACATACTCAGCTTTATTCGCTTCGTAGTAGTCAATCAATTCTTGCTCTGTGTAGGTAATTTTCTCATCGACCTCTACTTCGGTTAGCCGTTCGACCAGCAATTGGTTTCGATAGTCTTCGGCTTTTCGAACGATATCAGCATCTTTTACAAAACCATTTGATCTGGCTGCCAAGAGCTTTAGTTTTTCACTAACATATTCTTCCAGATAGGTAGTTACTCCGCCTTCATCATTCACATAATTTTCCTGCTTATAGCTGGGCAAATCTTGAAAGGCAGTCACAAACTCCGAGTTAGTGATTTGATACTTTTTGTTATCCCATTCGTACTCCAACACGATGGGATCCACAAATTCGGCTGTAAAAGCAACGGTTGATACGCTAGTTATCGAATTGTTCACTGGCCCGACTCCAATCGGAGCATGTAAACGAATCTCCAGTTGATCGCCAGGATAGACCAAGTGTGGATTCGTAAAATGGTTATCTCTCTGGAATTCTTTCCATTGTTGTCCATGTCCATAGTATTTTCGAGCTAACTTCCAAAGGGTGTCTCCCGACTGTATGGAAATTGTTTGGGTTCGTTGAAAAGACTGGATAGGTATAATTTTTGATTCAGCCAACGGTCGAATCAAAAAGAAGATGAAAAACAACAAAAGCGGACGAAAATTAATAGTAAGTCGATTGTCAGTACAACCAGACCTACCGCCTTTGTTAAAGCTAATTTTATTTTTATATTTCAAGCAATTTCTCCTTTAATTCTAGATTGAATAGAGTGAAAAAAATCAAGGACTACTACTAAAAAGTCTATTTGGCAATCTAAGTCCCCTTAATCTTGTCCAACAAGCCTTGCAAAACGCAGAGCAAATCTCTGCTAACGAACCCTTTTGTTTGAATCGCTAATTGCGCCGGCGGTTCTAATCTTAGTCGTTGATCTTGCTGGATTAATGCCACGATCTTCGAAGGATCGAATTGTATCTTTTCAGGATTGAAGAAAACCTTTATATTTTCTCTCGTTGAGGTGATTTTGTCAATGCCCATTTGCTGGCACTCGCGTTTGAGAAATGCTATTTTTAGTAGCATTTCAACGGGCTCAGGCACGGAACCAAATCGATCTTTCATTTCGGCGTTTAATTCAGTGAAATCAATCTCATTCTTAGCGCTAGCAATTTTCTTGTAGAGAGACACCTTTTGCCGACTATCGGGTACGTAATCATCAGGCAGATAAGCCTCTATAGGTAGGTTAATTTGTGTTTCTATTTCCTCAAAGACTTTTTCCCCTTTTAATCTTTTTACCGCATCGTCCAACATTCGACAATACAAATCGTAACCAACAGATGCAATATGTCCGTGTTGTTCTTGTCCTAGAATATCACCAGCACCGCGAATTTCCAAATCTCGCAAGGCAATTTTAAAGCCAGACCCTAAGTCTGTAAACTCTTCGATTACTCTTAGTCGTTTTTGTGCACCTTCAGTGATAGCGCGATCAACAGAATAAAACAGATAACCGTAGGCTTGAAATCTATCACGGCCCACTCGACCCCTTAGTTGATACAGTTGAGCCAATCCCAATGCATCAGCTCGATTAATCAAAATTGTATTAACATTGGGAATATCAATGCCAGATTCTATAATTGTTGTACAAACCAACACATCATATTGATGATCCATAAAATCCAGAATTACCTTTTCCAGTTGTCTTTCTGGCATCTGACCATGTCCAACTGCACATCTTGCTTTTGGTACTAATCTCTTAACTGCTGCCGCAATGCTTAAAATACTTTGTACTCGATTATGTACAAAAAAGATCTGTCCGCCTCTGCTCATCTCTTTAAGAATGCTGTCTCGAATGATATCTGAGTTATATTCCATGACGTAAGTTTCAATTGGAAGGCGACTTTCTGGTGGTGTATTAATCAGGCTGAGATCCCGCATTCCTATCATCGACATATTTAATGTACGGGGGATAGGAGTAGCCGTTAGTGTCAAAACGTCAACCGTAGACTTGAATTGTTTGATTTGCTCTTTGTGTTTAACACCGAACCGATGCTCTTCATCTACAATTAATAAACCCAAATCGTGAAACTGAATTGATTTGGCCAACAAACTGTGAGTACCGATAACAATATCAATAGCGCCTTTTTTGAGTTTTTCTTTAACTTCCTTGTTCTGTTTGTCGGTTCGCAACCGACTCAGCATTTCGATATTAATTGGAAAATCTTGGAATCTTTTCTGAAAAGTTGTGTAATGTTGCAAGCAAAGAACGGTAGTTGGAACGAGCACTGCCACTTGTTTCCCAGCTGTAGCAGATTTGAAAGCTGCACGCATCGCCACTTCAGTTTTGCCATAACCGACATCACCACAAATAAGACGATCCATCGGTTGCGAACGTTCCATATCAGCTTTTACATCATCAATAGCTGACTGTTGGTCTTCAGTCTCTTGATAGGGGAATAAAGCTTCAAATTCCTGCTGCCAAGGAGAATCGGCCGGAAAAGAGAAGCCTGAAGAACTTTCCCTTTTGGCATACAGTTGCAACAATTCTTCAGCCATCTTCTCAATAGAAGCTTTTGCTTTTGCTTTTGTACGTCGCCAACTTGTACCACCTAATCGATCAATGCGGGGTTTATAATCTTCGTCGCGGCCGCCGATGTACTTTTGTACTAAGTCAATCTGGTAAGTTGGGACATAGAGTGTGTCTCCATCTTGGTATTTAAGATGCAAGAAATCTTGAGATTTACCGTCTATCTCTAATCTCTGGATACCCTGATAGTGGCCTATCCCGTAAGAAACATGGACAACATAGTCGCCAACCTGTAAATCAATCATACTCAGAATCGGAACCCCAGCCTGAATTTTTGTTCTTGGAGAACGGCGGAGAATAGGATTATGTGGATGATCGAAAAGCTCGTGGTCAGATATTACAATCCATTGCTGATCAGAACTGATAAATCCACGGCTAAGACTACCAACTTTCAGCTGAATATCAGACCACAATAAATCTCGATCATCCAAAATTCGTTGCATTCGTTTGAGAGAAGGTTCATTCTCGCAATAGATGTCGATTTGAAAATCTTGTTCAGTCCAAGTTTTTAATTGATCAATATTTTCTTGATAATTGCCTTTATGAAGTTCAGGAGGTGTGAAATTATAGTCTAAGACCTCTACCTTATCAGCTAATTCGGTTTCTGGAGGGGCTGCAGCCGTACGAATTAAGGTGAACGCTTCCAACTCAATCAATATTTTTTGGTACTCGGTAAATACCTCAGTCGGATCAACCATAAAATGGTCCTGTTCTTGCTTTTGCTGAAAAACTTGCTTCAATTTGCTAACCGTCTGTTTCGATTCATGAGCCAACCAACTCGGTTCAACCAAAAGGACCAACGATTCAGCCGGGAAATAGGTATACAAAGGATCGAGGGAGGCATATAATTTTGAGTGAATAGCTTCAATTCCGTCCAACACTTCTAAAGATTGGCCATAATTTTGCCAGTTTTCAATCCGTTCGGTAATCTTCTTAATGGAACTTAAATATGGAGGCGACGTGTATGCCTCTTCCGTTTTTCTGGCATAGCGACACCAATTATTTATTACTTCGGGGCTGAAGATGATTTCATTGGCTGGGCTAAGTTGGATCTGCTCGAGAGTCTGAATCGACCTTTGATTGCTAATATCAAAGGTACGAATCGAATCGATCTCGTCTCCAAAAAAATCCAGCCTGATTGGATAATGACTCGTTAGTGGATACAGATCTAATACATTACCTCGAAAAGATAACGTGCCTTTGGTTTCGACCATATCCGATGGTCGGTAACCCCAATCAAGAAGGTCGCTAATCATTTTTTGGGGATTGATTTCATCTCCTTCCGTAACTTTTCGAAATGCTCGACTCAGTAAAGATTTAGGGGTAATTCGATTCATTAAAGCCACAATGGAAGTCACTATCACTAGGGATGAGTGGTTCGAGCATTCTAGCAAATGTTGGAAACAAGTTAAACGATCGGTAGCTATTTTTTTAGGTGGTGAAATCCAATCAAAAATGAAATTCGGCCACTGAGGGAACAGGAATGCATTTTCAATTCCCATAGACGCTAAATCAAAAACTAGGTTTTCAGCCTCTTGTTGTGAGGGTAACACAATCAGCATTGGGTTATCGGATTGATTAGCAATTAACGACTGAATAAAGAAACTCAGTGAACAACCGTGCAGACCTCTTAGCCAAAACTGAACTCCATCATTAGATTCAAAATGAGAGAGAAATTTTTGATGAGATTGACTTTGTGCTAAAAGATTTCGCATGTATTAGTGAATCAGTTGTGCCAATGGCTCAATTTTACGCAAAGTTGCGATTAGCCGACCAACTTTAAGTTTGGCTTCAATACGGACCGGCAAGCGACGACCGTCGTCAGATAACCATACTTTGCGCTGTGCTGATTCTGAAGTAATCACTAGAGTCCCAACTTTGCCGAGTAACTTACTCTTAATCGTTTCCTTACTGACGTGAAATGTAGCTTGGCGGATAGTCGATTTGCTTAACAACGGGAAATTGTAGTTTTGACCCGATTTCAAAGGATAATGACGCAAAAAGTAGATCCACGAAAGTTCATCTTGGCAACCTTCAGTTAGGCGGATTTTCGTCACTTGTCCATTTTTTTTATGGGTAGCTGTTTCGCTATTGTAGTCGTAAGATACTTCAATGGTAGCGAGGTATTTTTTGTCTTCCAAGAACCGCCGATGAAAAACAGGACTTAGGTGATTAGTACTAATGTAAGTCAGGCGGTTGGCTCGAAAACGGTAAATTTTATCAAATAATCCAGTTGAAGCTTCAACTGAAGTTAAAGGATAAACTTGCTGACCTTGCCACTCAGTTTCCTTCCCAACTGTGATGATTTGAATTCCAACTCTAACGCCAGCTAGCTTGATAGAATACATGAATTTGCCACCCATGTGGATCAAGCGATCCTTAGTTATACTTTTTGACTGAATTGTGTTGGTAGATGAAACAACTGTTGGGCTGCTCAAAAAGATGATTACTGAGAACAACCGCACCAGTACTGTTTCAGTTAAAAACGTTTGCTTAACTCGAAAAGCATTCAACACAGTTTGCCCCGGCTAACTTGTTGAGACCAAATCCAATATGGTTGAATAATGTTAGAGGTTATCTGCAATGTCGAACCATAAATAACAATAGTACTCAAATTCTATACCACTTAAATTTGATGACTAAAATAAGGGAAGGGTAATTGATTTGGGGTGAAAAACTGATTGTGATAGTTCATAACAGGCATCTGCTTTATGTTTTTTGAGCAAATGAATGAAAGGCAAATCCATTATTTGGTCAAGGCTGACGAACCAGGTAGATAACTTTTTCTCAAATCAAAAAAAGACTGAATTACTGAAGGAATTCGATGTTGAACCAATAATTTATGTTGAGAGTTACGGCTGTTGTCAGTGATTTGATGAATATGTCGATGATCAGATATGGATTTGGTGAAAAACTCAAGCACAATCCGTTGACCGTCCTTCATGGGATAAGTGCCACCGGTTACTACTGGGGATTCATAGCTTAGAATAATAAACGTATTTAGGTGGCTAAAACTAGTTATAACAAAAGACCAAAAAATGGGCAAAAAATGCCATGATGTGTACGGCTGGAATAATATCACACCACTACACCGTCTGCAAGATGGACACAAAAAAGCCACGATACGTGATTAAACACATATCGTGGCTAGAGACTAGGTATTGTACAGTATTGGTTACGGGCTATTTTGAAGTGTAGTGGCAATAATTTTATCACCTTGTACGATTCGGTCAGCTACATCCATACCTTTGATTACTTGACCGTATACTGTATAATTACCATCTAAATCGGGAAAATCTCGCAAGCAAATGTAGAAGTCAGAGGCATCCGATACAGATGCCCCATCTTCCTTTGCCATGGCGACCGCTCCTCGTACATGTCTACGATCACTGATTTCGAGCGGTATTGTTTCCAGAGCGTGAAAACGGGAGCCAGCTTGAATCAAGCTTTCCCTTTCCACGCGATGAAAGTTGGTGTCGTTATATAATTCACCTCCAATTTTGTTAGCAAAGTTGGCTACCGTCTTTGGCGCGACTTGAGAAAAAAGCTCGATTTCGATATTTCCTTTCTCCGTTTCCAACACAACCACGGCATTTTCAAGGTCGAGTTTTGTCTTTTGCTTAACTTTTCCAGCCATACCCTTTGGGCTAGGGCGTGGTTTCGGTGGGGCAGACTCTGGAGTTTCACAGCCAAGTAGGAAAAAAAACAGGGTTGACAGTGTTAAAACGGTCGTTTTTAGGGTTAAATTAGGACGAATCCTCAACATAATTTTTCTTGTCCTCCAAACGGACAGAACGCATGATGTCCCCTTTTCTCAGTTTCATCACTACGTCAATTCCTACGATTACACGCCCGAAAGATGTGTAATTGCCATCGAGGTGACCAGCCCTATCTAAACAGATGTAAAATTGGCTACCAGCTGAATCTGGATCGCCACTACGAGCCATTGAAACTACACCTTGAACATGTGGCGGCATTTTGGCCTGTAGTTCAGGATCTTGAAACTCACCTTCAATTGACCAGCCAGGATCTCCGGTACCATCCCCACGTGGACAACCACCTTGAATTACAAAACCCTCTACGTAACGGTGAAAACTCAGACCATCGTAGAAACCCTGTTGGATCAAGGTTTTAAAATTATCAACTGTTTTTGGAGCTGCTTGGGAGTAAAGTTCCACCACGATTAGCCCTTTATTAGTTTCTAAAACAACAATCTTCTCTCTATTGCGGCCACCTCCGGGAAATATGAGGCAACCGCTCAGCACCGAGGTAATCAGTGCTACCGCCATTAAGCACCGAATAAATTTTTTCATCGAATTTGGTATCTCCTTAGAGTTCATAGGCAACGAGTTAACATAGCAAAAAGTGGAGATGAAGTCAATAGAAGTCTTAAAGTTAACTGATTATACATTCGGTGAAATATTTAACTTTTTGTCATTGTTGTTCTTCTTGATCAGTGCTATAATCCCGTTCAGGTCTTGCTTTTACATCCAGACCATCTAATCGTTGCCTTCGGTCTCTCTCCTTCAAAAAGAATGACTAACTTGACTAATTCCATCCGAAAATTTGC
>CAYVHK010000090.1:0-18027 GCA_964451145.1 uncultured bacterium
CTTAGTAGCCGGTATTGCTAGACATACCTGATCGGCTAGTAAAATGGGCTCCTGTCCCTGATTTATCTCGATTTCCCAGACGTTATTTGTTCCTGATTCTGTTTGTCTGTTAAGTTTTGTAACGGCTGATTGAGTTTTAATGAGGCCCGTAGGCAGTTCATTTAGTAATTGATTAACCAGAGTCTGAATACCTTGATCAAAGGTGCGGAAAATACCATAACGAGCACCACTCGCTCTTTCTGACATAGTTTCCATCAGTGCCCGAATGATACTTCCATATTTCTGTTCTAGTTCTAAAAAGTGAGGCATAGTGGCTTTCAAGCTCAACTTTTTGGGATCGGCACTGTAAATACCACCAATCATTGGTTGTGCCATTCTTTCAAAAGCTTCTCTACCTAACCGACGGACAACGAAATTTTGAAGGGACTCATCCGTATCCGTTTCCTTTGCTGGTAAAAAGAGGTCCATTGCCATTCGCAATTTCCCTCGCCAGCTGAAAATTGGATTGATCAAAAACGGCCACAGCGAACTTGGAGCCATCAGATAAAACCCTTCGGGAATTGGACACAGTTGACCATTACGAACAATAAAGCTACGAGGATTGTCCAAATTAGGTCGAATTAGCTGATCTGCTAGACCTAAATCACGACATAATTGCAAGGCCCAAGGCTTAGTGGTTACAAATGCGTCAGGCCCCTGTTCTAACAAAAACCCATCTTGGTACTCGGTGCAGAGAATACCACCAACTTTTTTAGAGGCCTCCAACAGTTTGATTTCGAGCGGAAGCTCGTTTTTTTTCGCCAATTGATGAAGTCTATAAGCAACCGTCAGTCCAGTGATACCAGCACCAATGATGACGACTCGTAATGGAAGACCTGTAGCTCTAATTGGGAGTGACAATGAACCAGACCCTATTACTACTGTAATCCGGCCATTGCTATGCCGGTAGCCTCTTGATTATAAAAATTCCCCTGCCAAGTGCCGTTTGGCTAAAAAAAGAAGCGATCATCTTTCTCCTCTGTGTCCAGTTGATATCGCAATGCTAATGCGGTACGATTCAGTTAAGTTAGAAATTATGCTTAGGCAGCATAACTTGAAATGTGCTGATCCTAGGGGAAATCCAAATTTCTCAACCATATCAGTTGGATTGGTACTAAATACCGATTTGAATCTGAACTGGATTCTGATGTTAGATAAGTAAGATTGTTGAGGATAGGATTATTGTTTTGTGTAATCTCTTCCATCGAAGTGCTGCTTCGACAGCCTGCTTAATGTCTTATCCTTATGCATATCAGAAATGATTTGACTGACTTTCTGAAGCAGATTAGCATTGTTTGCTGAACTTTTTTTATCGAAAGCAACAGCTAAATGTTCAGCAAAAACAGATGGTCCCACCTTTTCAATTGGTACACCGTTCTCAATAGCCGCATCGACAATGGTATGAGAAGACAGGAGAATGGCAAACTCCTCTCGACCAGATTGGATTGATTGGACACATTCGTTATCGGTTTTCATAGGCATAACCTTCACATTAGCCGGTGGGTCAGCAAAAACCGAATTTTCTGGCAATCCTAAACGATCTTTTTCACCATTCAACCAATACTCATAAACTGTCTCAGTACATACACACACGTTTTGTCCGGAAATATCCTCTATTGTTTTGAGTCCTAAGTTTTTTGTGGCTGCAAATTGCGCCAATGTATAGTAATAGGCCGGTTTCGCAAAATCGAGCCGTTCTTTTCTTTTCTCGGTAATTGCCACTGAGCCAACACTCATATCCCAACGGTCGCTCCAACTGCCGGCTGTTATTAAATCCCAATCTGGCGTGACAAACTCCACCACAACTCCCAGCCGGTTACCGATTTCTTTAGCAACATCAATGTCAAAACCAGCAAATTCTCCAGCCTCATTGATGTAAGATTGTGGCGCATAGTTTGGATCAGTTGAGACAATGACAGTACCTCTCTGGTTAATTTTTTCCAGCAGATCAATTTGGTTTTTTGGCAGGCGACGTGTACCGGTTCGTTGAGATTGTTGATCAGCACTACACCCGATCAAAACCAAAACTATCAAGATGGACACAGAAAATATAAAAAATAAGCGAATCGATTTCATAAGGATTGCGTCCTAAGTCTAATTTAGTTTAATTTAAATGATAGCACAGCCTCAATTATCAATCAAACTGGTAGAAAAAAGTTGCTATGCGACAAGCATTGACCCAATTAACCATCAGAGTTAGAATTCAGTCAATTTATTTCATCAATAATCCACATTCCATGAGGACAAAATTTTGTTAACCACTCAACAACTTCAGCAATACAAAAAAGACGGCTACGTGATCCCAGATTTTCGTTTGCCTGCAGATACAGTGGCTACTATCAAAAACCATCATCAACGATTTGTCCAACAGCACCCAGAATTTGTCGATTATTGTCCGGCCATACTGGCCTGCGACTTAGGCTTCCTTAATTATGCTAGACAGCCAGAAATCTTGGATATGGTCGAACAAGTGCTCGGCTCCGATATTGCACTTTGGAACTCCAGTTTTTTCGCTAAGCCGGCTCATCAGGGTAGAAAAACGCCTTGGCATCAAGACGGCGAATACTGGCCGATTCGTCCGTTGGCCACTTGCACCGTTTGGATGGCCATTGATCCTTCCACTACCAACAATGGTTGTTTGCGAGTGATTCCCGGTTCTCATGTAGATCAACAACTCAAAAAACATACTCACAACAATGCGCCAAATCTTAGCTTACCGCTCGAGCTTAACCACTCTGAGTTTGATGAAACCTCAGCACTGAATTTGGTATTAGAAAGTGGCCAAATTTCTCTGCACGATGTGTACTTGGTACACGGATCGGAGGCCAATACTTCCGATCAACCACGTCGAGGTATGACTCTGCGGTTTATGCCAACTACCTCTGTTTATGATCGTGGTGTTTTACCACGATCCAGTCGAACGGGTCGCCTCAGTATGACTGAACGTAGCCTGTTTCTTATGCGAGGTCAAGATGTATCTCAACAGAACGACTTTTTGCTCCGTTATTAAAATTAAATAGAATAGAAAGTAAAGAGTAAGGCGAAATTGTATTCTAGCACTAGATAATCTGAGCCCCAAATTATAAACTGCCTTCAACAGATTTCGGCAGTGACATTTGGTTAGTTGAAGATTACCATTTTCTGAAGATCAACCATGGTTTGGGATTTATTGGTTCAGTTTGGCTTGTTAAATCAACTGTCGAAGGAAACATTGATTACCTATCAGTCTGCCACTCAGATTGAAGCTGATTTGGTATTGTCAATCAGCTAAATAGAAATAATAAGTTGTTGCGACTACTCTGATGTTACCGCTGAGACATCATAACAGACAATCTTCTCGTCGTTTCGAATGAAAATATGTCGGTTAGCTAAAGCCGGATGCGACCAGACTACCGTTCGCCGACCAATTCGGTGGGTTGGTTCGATTAGTTTGGTTTTACTAATTAGGCGAAATCCTTGCGGAGACATGTCCGCAATCATGACTTCGCCCGAATCGTTGAAGAGCCAAAAAAGTTCACCACTCCGCACAGTAAAGACATTGGCCCAATTGGCAGGCCTATCACCAGTCGATGGCTCGAAAGTTTCCCACAGTCGTCTACCACTTACCAACTCGACACAAGTATAACGGCCACTTTGTCCGCAAGCGTAAACGTGTCCGTCTAGAATAACGGCCGAATTAAAAACGCCGCCTATACCCCGTTTTGTATTGCCTCGCCAGACGATCTCAGCACTATTTCCGTCCTTGGCCACTTCGATCAAAGCGGATACCTTTGAATAGGCCATCACGAATAGTCGGTTGCCGACCTGTTGCGGGATACCGATGGACATAGCGAAGGTAGGCTTGATTTTAATCTGCCAATAGGCTTGGCCACTTTCTGGATTCAATCCTCTTAAGTAATGGCTGTCCCAGACCACGAGTTGTCGTTTACCACCCAGTTGATAAATAATTGGTGCACAGTAGCCAGGTTGTTTTGTTGAACCACTGCGCCAAATTTCTTGGCCGCTTAATTTATCCAGAGCTACCACTGTCGTATCATCTCCGCCGACCATGCAAATTAACCTCTTCCCGTCAACTAAGGGATGAGCGGCAAAACCCCATTCTGGGGTTTGTACTCGATAGTCTTCTCTCAGGTTTCGTTGCCAAACAATTTGGCCGGTTTCAGCTTTAAAACAAAAAAGATTACCTTCTGCCCCCAACGTGTAGACATGATCGCAATCTACCGTAGGAGTGGTACGAGGGCCAATAGCATAGAGTGCAACTGATCGGTAAGAACAGTTGTATTCGTGTGACCAAATGACATGGCCGGTTTTTTGATCTAAGGCCAATACCCTTTCAGAGCCGGTTAACAAGCGACGAACAAAGTTAGTGTTTTCAGGTGTTTCGCCTTGGTGAAGAAATTGTCCTTTTTTAAACTCTGGGTCGTGTTTAATTCGATCCATGACAAACACTAGACCACCAGCCACAGCTGGTCCGGTGTAACCACCACCAATGGGCGTTTGCCAAACTGGCTTCAATCTTTTTTCTGGGAAAGACTTAATAAGGCCTGATTCCCGCCAAATCCCATCCCGTTGATTTCCCAACCATTGAGACCAATCATCAGCCAAACTATTGTTTGTTAGGTTTAATAAAATTAGAATTAATAAATGGACTATATGTAGAAACAGAACAAATTTGGCTTTTCTATTTTTCATTTGATTGATTGTAGGTCGATCTATCACTAATATGATTATTATATTCGATTCTTAGCGAATAGATGTTGGTAGATTTTATGCTGAATATATAGATCGAAATCAGCATCCAAATCCAATTTAGTATGGATTATGATATTTTGGTGTCCGATCTTTGTGGTTAGGCCATTATAGGTCTAGAATATTTTGTCGTCAATGGCGAAACTTGCTACAAACCAGAAGCCAAAAAGACTTGAGGTTGGCTGTTAGCTGTGATAGAATCAAGCGACTTGCGAGTTGAGTCTACATCGTCGAGCCATAGATGAGTTCAGTCGTCAGAATGAAATATCTTTCCTTCTCTATTTTCTGTTTTTTTTCCCACTGCTTGCTCCTTTCGACTTTCGGCCAAAGCCAAACGGCCGGCACGTTTGGCGGTAGTGCGTTGCGGGTTGGGGTTGGTGCTCGAACTGCAGCCATGGGACATACGTTTACTGGCATTGCCGATGACGTTAGTTCGATTTATTGGAATCCTGCGGGTCTTGGTCAACTAAAACGCCCACAATTAACTATTATGGGAGCTGATTGGCTAGGTGGTATTCGACATGGGTGGATTGGTTTTGGTCAATCATTAGGTAAATGGATGTCAGTTGGTGCTGATGTGTCTTACATGTGGTCTGGTGATATTCCACAAACAGTTGAGTCTGAAGCTGATGTCGGTCGATACCAAGAGATGGGTACATTCAACTATAGCGACATGGTTATCCGAGCAGCGATTGGTAGTGGTGAGATTAGTACAAAGGGTTACAAGGGTGTTGATTGGGGGACAATTCGTCTTGGCGCAGCTTTTCAAGTGTCTCAACAAAAGGTTAACTACTCTACTGTAACGGGTTATCAGTTACGGTGGAATCACGTTAATTTGGGAATGATCTATCGGCCGCCTATCAAAAACTTGAGATTAGGTATTAGTATCTTCAATATCGGTTCCTCCGAACAACGATATCTCAAACAACCTATTACCATCCCTCAATATGTTCGAGTTGGTGTAGCCTACACTGTTACGATTGACATGCCATCGGCCTCTGTTAATGCCACAAATGCTCTACCCAAACTGTTGAAAAACCAGATGACTGTGGCCGCTGACTTTGATTTTGGTTATGATGGAAATGGTCGATCACATGTTGGATTGGAATATGTTTTTAGCAATGGTTTTGCCATGAGAGGTGGATATCGTCGCCGACTCGACTCTGATTTCTTGTCTAATCTTAGCGGAGGTTTTGGTTATGCGACCCGTGCCTACCAAGTAGATTACGCCTTTATCCCTTTTGGTCAGGTGGGTAATGCACATCGGGTTTCGCTGTCCCTAGATTTTTAGTCAGTTTGCTTAAAAAGAAAAGGTTTTTAAAAAATGAAGGTTAAAATAGTACTGGTTGGTTGTGGTGGTATGAGCGGGGCCTGGTTAGGAGCAGCTCAAGATATGGATGATGTAGAGTTAGTTGGTCTAGTTGATGTGCAAGAAGATGCAGCGAAGAAACGTGCCAAGGATTATAATTTATCTTCAGCTCGGATCGGAACTAATTTACAGGAAATATTAGAAAATACCAAACCAGATGCTGTTTTTGATTGTACTATTCCCGAAGCTCATGCCGAAGTCACCACCACGGCGCTGAAACACGGTTGTCATGTTATGGGTGAGAAACCGTTGGCTGATAGCTTAGAAAAGGCTAAAAAAGTTGTCCAAATAGCACAAGAAACAGGAAAAATTTATGCAGTTATCCAGAACCGACGATATAATCCACAAATTCGTCGTTTGCGCAAATTTTTGGATTCTGGCGTAATCGGAAAAATTACCACTGTCAACTGCGACTTTTATATTGGTGCTCACTTTGGCGGCTTCCGAGACCATATGGAACATGTGTTGTTATTGGATATGGCGATTCATACCCTTGATGCAGCTCGGTTCATTAGCAATGCCGATCCAGTTTCTGTTTTTTGTAAAGAATGGAATCCAAGCGGTTCTTGGTATGACCACGACGCATCAGCTATTGCCCTTTACCAGATGACTAGCGACATTGTTTATACTTACCGAGGTAGTTGGTGTGCTGAAGGCTTGGGTACCACTTGGGAAAGCGATTGGCGAATTATCGGCGAAAAAGGTACTGTTAAGTGGGATGGTGGCGATCAGATGACAGCTCAATCAGTTGTCAAAGCCAATGGCTTTCATTCCGAATGTGAAACAGTCGAAATACCACCATTCGATGGTGTAGCTAACGTCGGTGGACACAGTGGTTTAATTCGTGAATTTATTGACTGTGTTAAAAATAATGGCACACCGGAAACAGTTTGCACCGATAATATTAAAAGTTTAGCTATGGTTTTTGGCGCCATTGAAAGTTCGCAAAAATCGCAGTTAGTTGACATCAATTGGCAATAAGCGAAAAAGTAAAGAGGAACAATAAAGGTGTCTTTGATTACAGTTATCGGTCGTGGTCATTCTGGCACGAGGGCTATGTCTCACACCCTTTATGCCAGTGGTGTCTATATGGGGGCGAGTCTTAACCAATCGGGCGATAAAATCCCACCCCAAAAAATGTACGAAGCTTGCAGAGTTTTGGCTCGTTACGTCAAATGGGAAGGTGATTTAACTTGGGATTTTTCCCGATTATTTAGTGACGAAATTCCACATGAATTTACTGACTTGATTTACGATTACTTAAGAGATGTAATTGATAGCAAGTCAGAACACAAAGGGTGGAAAATTCCGGAAACTACGTTAGTTTATCCTTGGATTCTTCGTCTTTTTCCCGATATCAAGTACATCCATTGGATTCGGGATCCAAGAGACGGTATTCTTAGCGGGCATAAAACCGACGATCTTCGGGATTTTGGTGTTCAGTACCAATCGACTGACGACATCAGAAAACGACGAGCTATCTCTTGGATTTATCAGTATCAGTTGATGCAGGCCACCCCAGAACCCAAATACTGGATCAAGGTTCGTTTCGAAGATTTTGTATTGCGTCAAGAGGAAACGCTCGAACGGTTAGAAGCCTTTTTAGGCTTCCCACTAGGTCGTATCATCGTACGTCAAGCACCTATCGAGCGTTGGAAGCGGTCCGAAAATCACCGAGAATTTGACTTCTTACAAATGGCTTTGAGAGAAAACGGTTATCAGTAAATGCGGATTGTTGACAACGCGAAAGTCGGTGATCAATATTTCTACAGAATCATAAATTTGTTTGATCGATGAATTAGTCAAATGAAAGTGCGATTGATGCTTAGACTTTTCTTTAATTTTTAGTTTTTTCTAATTCTATTATTGTTTATCATTGTGTTGAGCTGGTTTTTGGTAGTTAGACTTGTTCCTTGGCCGGCTGTCTATTTCAAAGACTGTTGACAAATTAAATTGACCAACTGACTGAATAAGCTAGCCGTCTCTTTCAACCAACTATCGCAATAACATTCTTTTAAAAGTGAGATTGGGCATGTGGAAGCAAAAAATTGTACGAATCGAGTGGGCTAGTTTGCTTGGAGAGCGTCCACGAAAGGCTGGTTGTAACTCTCGATTAGGGGAACACGGCTTACACGTTCGACCTGGTATTGCCGTAATTACTACAGACCAAGGTGCTTCCGGATTCGGTGCTTCTCGTATTTGTCAAACCGACGCCCAACAATTACTGGGTAAATCTATCGCTGATCTATTTCAAAATGAGAAAAAACGGGTGCCAGACGAATTTCGGACGATTGAATTTCCAATTTGGGATTTGGTCGGAAAACTCACTGATAGGCCTGTTTATGCTTTAATTGGCTCACATCAAGGCGATGGTTATACTGTCCCTTGTTACGACACTTCGCTGTATATTGATGATCTACATTTAACCGACCATCGTCAAGCTGCCGACCTGATAGCTAACCAAGCTCAACAAGGAATAGACCGAGGACACACTGCTTTTAAGATCAAGATTGGTCGAGGCGCCATGCACATGGCTTTAGAAGCTGGAATGAAAAGAGATATTATGGTTATAAAGACCGTTCGGCAAACTGTTGGGTCATTGGCAACCATATTGCTCGACGCTAATAATGGTTATAACCTCAATTTAACCAAGACAGTTTTAGCTGAGACTGTTGATGATAATATTCACTGGATGGAAGAAGCCTTTCATGAAGATAGTCGCCTATATAAAAATCTTAAAGATTGGATGTACAAGCATGGCATCAAAACGTTGGTGGCCGATGGCGAAGGCGAGGCCTCGGCTAGGGTGTTAAATTGGGCAGAGGATGGGCTGATAGATGTAATTCAATACGACATTTTCGGTTATGGTTTTTCACGCTGGCTTGATTTGGGGCAAAAATTGGATGGTTGGGGTGTATATACAGCACCACACCACTATGGTGGTTACTATGGCAACTTCGTCTCTGCACACTTAAAAAACGGTGTGCAGAATTTTAAGTTCGTGGAGTGGGACGCAGCTACAGTTTTTGGTATTGACGATTCCAGTTATCAAATTCGGAACGGACAAGTGTCCGTTCCGAATCAGCCGGGTTTTGGCCTGCGACTAGAGCAGTCTGTTTTTGATCAAGCAGTTGAGGCCAGCGGATTTGTAGTGTCGCTAGTTTAGTAAGATAAAGTGGAACAGCAGTCTTTAATTCAAGCGAATCGCCACCTAGTTTGTGTAGTGGGCGAGCGGAGCTATGATCTTTGCTTATCTTTGTTAAAAGCGGTGTCAACAATCGGCCGGTCCTCGGCTGAGACATTTCGTCAACAAGAGCCATTCACATGGACAGTTGGTGATATTGACAGCAGTACGGTTCATTTCAAATTTTCTGTTGGCGGTTACGAAACTAGTGGCCAAAGTTATACTCTAGTTAATTTTCCCAGTTTTTCTGATGCTATCAAAATGTTATCCACGGGAGCATTTGGTTCCTCAAACCGTTTGGCCGGATCGCCAATGGTTTCAGCCATGGTTTTGGTTGTTGAGGCTGAGCAGGGTTTGTCAACAAATTTGATTCAAGCAGCCCAGTTAGGTTCGGCGGTTGGCATTGGAACTGTTCTGGCTTTCATTGACCAGTCAGAATCAGATGATGCAGAATTGCTTGACATGTGTCAGATTGAGCTTTTGGAAGACACTGATATTCCTGAAGACAATATTCTGGCCGGTCAAATTGACTCAGCTCTTGATTATCAGGGAACTGACTATAGTGTTCCTCAATGGCAACCAATTATTGGATTGATTGAATTACTTAACAATCAACTGGGTCTCCTTCTTGATTCGGTTCATCAACCTCTTTTTGCCCCTATTTGCCAAGTTGACGATCAGAAAGATGAAACTAGTATTTTAACTTGTCAAATCAAGCAGGGCACTTTGGTTGCAGGACAAGCTGTTGATATTATTGGACTAGGTGATCGGATTCGCACAGAATGTATTCGAGTCAAAGAGCAAAACAAAGATGGTTTGCTAAGCGCCCAGGTGTATGCTGAGACTGGCTGGATTTCACCTGGATTAGCCATTACTACACCCAAAAAGATGCGTACCTACTTTCAGTTTATGGCTGTTATTTATTCCTTAACGGTTGAAGAGGCTAAGTTGCATTTGCCAATTATCCATCAAGATGAGATTTTGGTTAATTTATGGTCTTCACCGGCGGCTGCTCGCCTGAATTTTGGAGAGATAGATTTTATTTTATCCCCATCAATTGATGATGAAATTCAAATAGGTATTGCCGAGATTTGGCTAGAAAAATCAATGCCCATGTACGTTGGAGCTCCACTTGAAATTCAGAAAATGGGTCAGTTAGTAGCAATGGGAACGGTGATTAAAACCATCGACTAAGATTATTACAAGTATTCATGTGGGAGCTAAACATGTTTTTGATTAATAGAAAAAAGATAAAGTGAAGGTTTAATAAAATATTATTATAAGCCAATGATTATAGAATTCAGCAACCTGTTTTGGGGAGTCCGAAGAAGCAAATATCAAAATTAAAACCGATGTCAAATGATGAAAAATGGGAATGCAGTATTATCTTACCTAACGGTGTTTCTAATCTTTTGTTCTGAAGTAATTTGCTGAAAATCGATTCTGAATCATTTAATTCCCCTGATTTTATATTATAATTGGAGCAGAAGTATAACTATGACAATAAATCGTTCATACCCAAAGTTAAGCAAAGTACCGTGTCGTCTGTTGACATTGGATTTGGACGGTACCTTACTGAACAGCGACCATGATGTCAGCCGTCGTAATATCAAGATTTTGCAGATGGCAGAACAGCAAGGGATCGTGGCTGTTTTGGTTTCAGGACGGATGCACCAATCGATGCTACCTATTAGTCAGAAGATTGGGTTACGGAATCCGATTATCTCTTATAATGGTGGCATGGTTAAGCATGCTGAAACTGGTGAGGTCACTTTCCATCTACCTGTTCCTCGCTTGTTTGCGGTTCAACTGATCGAACACTGTCAACAAACTGGTTTGCACCTGAATTTTGGTTGGAATGATCAGCTTTATGTTAGGGAATGCAACGAATGGAGTGACCTGTACGAAAGTCGAACCGGTGTAGTGGCCAAAGCCACAGGCAATTTGCTTGATTTGCATGCAGCGGAACCTACCAAGATGCAAGTCTTAGCAGATCCTGAACAAATACCTAATCTATTTGATCAATTTCAGCATATGTTTGATTCTGATCTCTATATTACTCGTACTCAACCTGAATATATCGAATTCATGAATCCAGGAGTCTCAAAAGGGCTGGCCATTACAGCTTTAGCTGAACAACTCGGCATCCCAATCGATGAGACAATGGCCTTTGGTGATGGATTCAATGATGAAAGTATGATCCGAACCGCAGGTTTCAGTGTAGCTATGGAAAACGCAGAAGAAGAAATTAAGCAAATCTCTGATTATGTAACGAGCAGCAATGACCAAGACGGCGTCGCACTTGCGATTGAAAAATTGGTATTGACTTAAAAAATTTTGGATTAGTATTTTTTTGAACTGATGTTTGAATCTATGTTGTTATTTTGCGATTATCTTTTCAGATAGGAGTAACTTGTCAAAAACAGTAACTAATGACTCCTATGAATAACCCGAATTTTATTTTTAAATGGGTATTAATTGTCTACACTATTCTAATTTCGGGCATGAATTCTGCCAATGGACAGTGGTTATTAGTTCCAATGGATAGCACCCAAAAAAACCATCTCAAGGCATATGGGTTAACTTATTGGACTTTAGAACCGTCGCGTAACTATCCTGCCAAGTGGTTATTGAATTATAGAGGCGGTGCTTTTCTTCTGACGGCCTTGCCAGATGTTTTGGATAAATCTAAGGAAATGGGCGTTTCTGTTCAGCAAATTTCTGATCCAGATTATGTGCTTATTCAGCAAGAGATGGATCAGGGGAACATGGACGAAATATTACTAGAAAAGGCACCTAAGATTGCCGTCTATCGACCACCGGATGATAGTCCCTATCGGGATCCTTGGGATGATGCAGTCAAAATAGCTCTAGAGTATGCCGAAATCTCTTATGATTCCATTTGGGATCAGGAATTAATTACTGGCACATTTTTTACTGATAAGTACGACTGGCTACATCTTCATCACGAAGATTTTACTGGGCAATACGGAAAATTTTATGCTTCATTCAAAAGTGCTATTTGGTATCAACATTGTGTAAGAATTTTTGAGCAAGCAGCTCTAGAAGCAGGGTTTGGTCGAGTGGCTGAATATAAAGGGCATATTGCGAAGTTAATCCGCGATTATATTGCGAATGGTGGTTTTGTTTTTGCCATGTGCTCGGCTCCTGAAACTATGGATATTGCTTTGGCTGCCAAGGGAGGTGTGGTTGACATTGTCGGGACCGAGTTGGATGGTACACCGGTCGAAAGCAATTATCATCATAAACTTAACTTTGAGGACACGCTCTGCTTCCACAATTTCAACTTGCATACTTCCCCCAATCGTTATGAATTTTCCAATATTGACAATCCTAATCCTGACCTTAGTGCTTTATCTAAGGTTGAAGATTTTATTTTGTTCGAATTCGCGGCCAAACACGATCCTATTCCGACTATGCTAACCCAAAATCACGTTAGCCGGGTCTCTGGTTATTTAGGGCAGACTACATCCTTCAATAAGAATACAATCCGCGATACAGTAGTGATCTTAGGAGAAATTGATGGTACCAATTATGCTAAATATCTTCATGGTAAATTAGGCAAAGGCACCTTCACATTTTTGGCTGGTCACGACCCGGAAGACTACCGCCATTTGGTTGGTGAAGGCCAAGTTCCCACTAATCTTGATTTGCATAAACATTCTGCCGGCTACCGCCTGATTCTCAATAATATATTGTTTCCAGCAGCTAAAAAGAAACCCAAAAAAACCTAATCTTACCAATAATTAGTAAATCTGTATTTTTGAGATAGCAGAACTTGATAAAACGTCTCATTATTTATTTGTTGCAATTTTTTATCGGTGACGTTATAGTGGGCGAATATGGTGTGGAAGTGCGCCATATTACTAGAAATTTACTTTCAAGGAGAATATAACAACGTGCGAAAAAGCATACTTACAATCGCTCTCAGCGTATTTGTGTTATCACTATTTTTAGGATTGTCAACAGTGGCAATAGCCGGTGTCGGAGGCGACCCGATCATTCTTGAAGGCGATGATGCTCTAGCAGACCCTGGAGCACGTGGTCTCACACCACTTGAACAAGATCGGCCTGATGCGCCATGGATTACCAAATGGTATATGCCTGGCCGCTATACCAACAGTGGTGGTTTTGCCGTCTCTGGTCCAATCGACCATATCAAAGCTGCTAGTGGCGACGCTTTGACTCAAGAATCTTTGTCAACTGTTGATGGTTTGTTGAAAACCAAAACAACTAAGTTGGACTTTGGTGCCGATAATGGTGGAGACGATGACTGGACTGTAAAAACTATTGATCCTGCTGACGGTAACAACATGTCAACCATCTATGATGGTGCAGATGACAGTGATTTTGACACTTGGGCTATTCTTGTTATTGAATCTCCAAAAGATCATGTCGCAGTCATGTCCCCAGCTTATGATGACTTTGCCCAAATTTGGGTCAATGGTGACAAGTATCATAACGATTCCAAATGGACTGGCGGCGCGACCAAGGTAAACTATGATATCGCAATTAGCTTGAATGAGGGTGCTAATGTGTTATTGTATCGTTGCGGTGAGTCTGGTGGTTCTGACTACTTCAATTTGCACCTTGACGACGCGACCAATAAGGCCGTCTCTATTTTCCCTAAGGATTCTACCGATAAAGATAGCTTCTTCAAGGAAATTAGCTCTGTTGTTACAGCTGTCGATGCTAGGTCCAAATTACCCATTATCTGGGGTGCAATTAAAGCGACAAAGTAAGCTGGAAAATTGATACTGTGCTGTAATTCAGTCTCAAGTAGCTGTTCGGCTCTTGGTTTGAACTGTAGCCATAAAAAGGGCACCTCCTTTTAGGAGTGTGTCCCTTTTTAATGTCTAATTTTTTAGATTGTTTCGGTATTTGTCCGCAACAAATCATCTCGACTTTTGGCCAAAGATGAGGTCGCTCGATGATTTCGGTATTGGTCCATTGCTTGTTTGCGAACAATTAATAGATCCTCTTTATCTCTGACCAATTGATCTCCTTCAAGTAGTAGGATCTCTATTTTTCGCATGCTGGTCGACAGGTTGACCACTACCCGACCAGATTGAAAGAGCGTTAGTACCCAGCCCGTTTCCTTAGTTTGGCGACGGAATTGTGTTGAAACATCAATAGATTGTATTTGAGCGGCACTAATAATGGTTACACTCTCGGCCTCGATAATATTTTCATCTGCTGCTGAAGTAGAGCTATTCGGTGTTTGTTCGGTTGGATTTAGTTCTGACATGTCGGTCTCCCATTATGTGATCATCAAATTATGATTGATGATATTGAGTTACACGATCAGCCGAGTATATCAGACCAGATAGCTAAAATCAAAAAACCAGGATCTTGACCAAGAGATGCTGATTTAACTTCACTTGACACGCTTTATTTTTTGCGTTAAAATCCTCTCCATTTTTGCTACTAAAAGTATAAATCAGACACGAAATTGGCTGGTCGCCAATTGGAGCTGGTAGATAATATGTATTCGCAACCGATTCCTGAAAAATATTATAAACTAACCCAACAAGAAATCGACGAACGGATTGTGGCTAACAAAGCTGAATTGGGAGATAGGGTAGTGATTCTAGGTCATCACTATCAGCGAAATGAGGTTATCCAATTTGCAGATTATCGGGGTGATTCCTTCAAATTATCCCAGTTAGCTGCCAGCCGTTCACAAGCTGACTATATTGTTTTTTGTGGCGTGCATTTTATGGCTGAAAGTGCAGACATTTTAAGCTCAGCACATCAAAAAGTTTCCCTGCCCGATATTAATGCTGGTTGCCACATGGCAGATATGGCTGATTTAGACTTGGTTGGGGATTGTTGGGAACAACTATCCGATGTTTGTGGAAACAGTGTTATCCCCATTACTTATATGAATTCCGCCGCTGATTTGAAAGCATTTTGTGGTGAAAATGAAGGTGCTGTTTGTACATCATCTAATGCTTCTGCCATTATGGATTGGGCTTTCGACAAGAAAGAAAAATTACTCTTTTTTCCTGATGAGCATCTGGGCCGAAATACGGGCGTGGATCACGGTATCGACTTAGAAGATATGATTCTGTGGAATCCAGATGAAGAGATGGGAGGAAACAGTGAGGAAGCAGTCAAAAAAGCCAAGCTGATTTTGTGGCAAGGAAACTGTCCCATCCACCAATTATTCACACCTAAGCAGATCGAACGATTGCGCCGAGATGTGCCAGAAATCCAAATTCTAGTTCATCCCGAATGTCGTTACGAAGTGGTACAGATGGCCGATTTGAGCGGTTCGACGGCCTATATTATCAAGGTCATCGAAGAGGCGCCAACTGGTTCGAAATGGGGAATTGGGACTGAGATGCACTTGGTAAATCGGTTGGCTGATGAACATCCCGATAAGTGGATTACATCGATTGATCCGAACATGTGTCTTTGTACTACTATGAACCGGGTTGATGCACCGCATTTGTTATGGACACTAGAAAATTTACTAGACGATGAGGTCGTCAATCACATTACTGTTGAGCCGGACATTGCTCATTGGGCGAAAGTGGCTTTAGATCGAATGTTGCAAATCGTCTAGCTTGATATTTTGCTATTGGCAGATTTTGACTTTAACTCTGCCAAAGCCCGCTGTTCGTCCTCTATCCAAGGACGATTGAACGGTTTATCTAGCTTTTTGCCTGGTGGACCAACAACAAGAATATAAGCTCTCCTTTGTCGATTGGTCTGATTTGGTCCTGAGTAGTGCAGTGTTCGGCAGTGATGAAAAGTTGCACCACCAACTGGAATAGGGCAAGCAACTGCTTCGTCAGGATTCACCTCGTCTGTTACCAACGCATGGACTAGGGGATCATTATCGACATGTCGGTGAAAAAAAACATCGCCATGGTGAGACCGAGGAATAAAATGCATACATCCACTTTCCAGTGTCGCTGGATCTAAAGGTAACCAAGTACTCAACCGATGGGGTAGTTCATTTGGATTCCAGTAAGCCTCATCCTGATGCCAAGGGGTTTCTCTACCATATCGAGCGGGTTTTTGAATCATATGTCCGCCACCGCTGACATATTCTTTTTCAACCCCAAGTAGTTTTGCACTGATCTGGACCGTGTTACGAAAATAGACTGATTTTCTTAGTTCAGGAAACCGAGATTCAGGCCCGAGGACCTGCGGTAGAACATCTGGTCCTTGATGAGAGCGTCGTCCTCCCAAATCAAAGTATCTTCCTTCTGCTTCCCCCCAACGATCTGTGAGAAGTTGGTCATATAGACCTCGCATCCATTCTATTTCTGAATCGGTCGTAATTCTATTAATGCTCAAAAATCCATTTTCTTGGAAAAATGCGATCTGTTCTTCGGTTACATCGACTTCAAAGTTCTGGTTCACAATTTATCCTTCTGCGGAATCTAGACAGTATAAACGTCTTGTTAGCTGTTTTTGAAAAAAGCAAACTACTTAATTGATATTTGTCAGGTTCTAAATTTGGTTTATAAGGATCATAATATATCGGGTGAATTTACAAGGATTTATAGGCACGGAATCGTAAAATAGCTTATGAAAAAACACTAATTATACAGGAATCTTGAATCAATTGAGTCAAGTATCGATTGCTATGCCAGTCTAATTAAGTATCATTGATTTAATTTCGTTTTTGACTGGAGCTACGATCTAATTGTGTAACAACTTCCTTAGTTTTACTGATAATAATATTTAACTCTATTTCAGTAACTGATCGTAGGTCCAACCACAGTCGATTGTCCTGGACACGCCCTATCACCCCAAAATGACGAAACAGTTGTGTTATTTTGGTTATTGAAAATTGTTGTGAATGGATTACCACTGCTATGCTGGGTAGTTGATCAATAGGTAGCGATCCACTTCCAATTTGGGCTGAAGATTCAGCTACTTCTGTTTGGGCGTAATTGGCTAAAATCACTGATAATTTCCCTGCTAAACGGTTGGCTAAATTTTTCAATTCTGGGATCGAACGAGTATATCGCCAGAGCATTGGCAAACGATCAGCTAAGTCTTTGGGGTTTAGGTATTGGCGAAGTGTTGCTTCTAAAGCCGCTAAAGTTAATTTGCCTACTCTCAGAGCTCGCATTAAAGGATGTCGGCGGACTCGGGCGATCAAATCTGATTTACCCGTAATGATGCCAGCTTGTGGACCACCTAATAATTTATCCCCACTAAATGTTAAAATATCGATTTCCATAGCTAACCGGTCTTTAACTACGGGTTCAGCTGGCAACCCAAAAGCCGTCAAGTCAATTAAAGAACCACTACCCAAATCTTCAAAAACGGGAATTTGGTGTTTTCGGCCCAAACTGACCAACTCTTCAATTGACGGTACAGAATGAAAACCGATTACAGCGTAGTTGCTAGGATGTACCTTGAGTAATAATCCCGTATTTTCATTGATGGCATTTTGATAATCGTTTAGATGGGTGCGGTTGGTGGTCCCGACCTCTCTCAAGATTGCTCCACTGGCAGACATCACTTCTGGAATACGAAAAGAACCACCAATTTCGATTAATTCCCCCCTGGAAATAATGACTTCTTTACCTGCAGCGAGGGTTGTCAAAACCAACAAAACAGCCGCTGCATTGTTGTTGACAACAGTTGAATCTTGGCAACCAGTCAGTTGCTGTAAGAGGTTTTTAGTAATTCGATC
>CAYVHK010000091.1:0-3209 GCA_964451145.1 uncultured bacterium
ATTAAGGTGTTTGATATGATTTTTCAGTGCTAGTAGCACAGATGCAGTTCAGCTTTAGACATTGTAATATAACTTATGAAGTAACCAAGTAAGACTACTATCCATTTTTTGGGACACAGTTCATGTCTAGAAACTACTCAGTCTATCTTCATCTTGACCAATCATTTCTTTTTTGTTCCAACATACCAAAAACTTTTAATCCAAATTTGGCAAAAACAATTCTAGATTTCTCTCAAATGTGATCTGCTGAAACAAGCCAAATCACTTTCCCAAAATCTTTATAACGTTACTCAATAAGTCTACCAAAATATTAGAGTAGATCTTGAACAATTGACCTTTTAATAATGTGTTAGAGGTTCGTACTGTCGGACTCGGAAAATATCATAGCGCCGTTGTCGCTTGTTGTATGACTTTAGGAAAGGACTCTAGTTCAGTATTAGGCCATCTGGATTCCAGTAGTATCTCCGAGGTGATATAAGAGGCGAAAAGTATAACCATCTCAGAAATTATCACGCCTTTGGTAATTAGAATGATATTGATTATTGTAAAGGCTGTGACCAGTTATATGATATTCCAGAATCTTTGGTCTGGAGCAATATTAAAAATAGAAAGTACAATCAGTCAAAGATGATTCAAGATTTGTAATGAGTATGAATAATTCGCTTCCTATATACGACCGAGCGTAAAAGCTCTTAAAATGCAAAATAATTAGCAGTTTGATTGCTCAGCATGACCAAAAATGTTTTCTTTTAATTCTTCACCATTGATTGTAATGTATTTAAACGCTCCCGTCAGGATCTACAAAACATCAGCACCTTCGACATTGATCACTATTGAATATAATCCTAGTGTGGTAAATTTAGCACAAGTAGCAGCGGATTTCCCATCACTAACCTTATCCAAATCGAGCTAATTAAAAACTAAATCTTCCCAACTGTTAATCCCTGCTTTCGGATCACAGTCGACATCTAATAAATCTTGTACAGTATTTCGATATTTAACCTTATTAAGCCATTCTACAGTTATTTGACCACAGACCAGTTTAGTGTGTTAATCAGCATGGTCAAAAATAGCCTCAACATTTTTGATGAAGTCAATTTTTGCTTTCTCAGCCAGAAGATAACTATTGAGAGATGATATTTGTGCGATCACAACCAATTCCAAAATCGCTGATTTCAAATTGTAGAAAAGACAAGCCATATGGAAGAATCAGGGGAGTCTAGGCTCAACCAACATCATTGAAAAAACAACACAAACAAAAAATGAATCTGACAGATTGTTCGTACTTAAAAATTCCCAGCAATCGAAATCCGTTGCGAGGGGCCCAGTTCATGGGGGGTGAAGGCATAGTCAGTCAGCCATACTGTTTGCCTTATTTTAAGGCGAAAACCAGCACCAGCAGAAAAGTTTTGGCCATTTTGTCCCCAACGAACAGCCAAAATATCGAACAGCCATAATTCACTGCCATACCGAGTAGTCCATTGATTTGATTTTTTTTTGGAAGTATTTTCAGTCTGATCCACAGAGTCTTGCAAACCTGATTGTAAGTCAAGACCAAAACAAAGTTGTCCAAAACGGGCTAAACTAACGTTGTAGGACGTACCGAATCGAATTGTAGATCGACGAGTAAAAGTGGGAGAGGATTCTGTGTTTCGCCACTTGATTTGTGTTCCAGTTGCATCTAGTAATAATGCTCCGAATTGTAAGTTTTTAATTGGTTGGTAAATTAGGCCGAGGTCAAGACCTAGTCCATTACCTGAGCTTTGAAAAACGGTTTGTCGAACAATTTTTAAGTTGCCACCAATCGATAACACTGGGTTAATTTGGCGAGCGAGTGACAGCAACAAAGCATTATCAGCATTGCTAAAATATTCTGCTACAACCGGCCGGTCGATGTAGATTTCACCTTCCTCTTTAATCCCGTTACCATTTTTATCTTGAAAGTCTCCTAATTTACCATTACTGTTAATATCGAGAAAAGTAGTACGTGGAATTTGGTCTATGCCTAGTCGAATCCAACTAAGGCCTAAAGTACCGATATCTGTTACTTTTTGAACATAATTGACGAAACTATACTGTACTAAACCTTTTCGTAAAAAAGCACCCTGACCAGAACCAAACGTATCGGAGTACATCATTGAAAAAGCATGATTGCCGACTTGTGTTAAGCCCGCTGGATTCCAATAAGTTGCAGTAGCATCGTCGGCGATAGAAACAAAGACACTACCCATACCAAGAGCTCTAGCACCTACACCATGGTTCAGAAAATCGGCAACATAATCGCCCTGCTCCGCTGATTGAGTAACTAACCCACTTGCAAAAAAACAAATTAGAAATAAAAAAACGGAAATGCGATCTACGCCCGACATGTTGCCTAGTATAACACATTTTGGTCAGTATCCCGCCAAATTTCAACTGGATTTTTTTTTCAATTTTCTGCATAATGTTGGGTATTGATTTTGGAGTTAATTGTTGATGCGTCCGCATATTCTCTACATTTTGTCTGATGAGCATTCGGGAATGGCGATGAGCCATGCCGGAGACTCAAACGTTTGTACCCCTAACATGGATCGAATGGCTAGCCAGGGAGTAAGTTTTACCAATGCTTACGCAAATTGCCCAATCTGCACACCATCAAGGGGAATGATTTTTTCTGGCCGTTATGCTCATTCGGGCCCTGTACAATATTTTTTCGATGTTTATAAAGCTACAGCCCCAAGTTCTGCTACAATCCTGCGGGATAACGGTTATCATACTGCTTATTTCGGCTAGTGGCATTGTGGTGTAGTTCAGAATCAGTTACCGTCGGCGGTGAGAGACGATCGGGAAAACTATACCCGTTGGCCTCATCGAACTCCAGAATACCATCGAGCTGGTTTCCAAGATTGGCATGGTTTTGAAATCAACAACGCTCCTTTCAAAGGGTTTTACTATCATCAAGATGAAACAAACCCTCGTTGGCTTGAAAAATACCAAACGGATGCCCTAACCGATATGACTTTATCTTACTTGGAATCGTACGAACAAGAAAAGCCGTTGTTTTTAGTTTTAAGTATTGAGCCACCTCACTTTCCATTGGAAGCACCGGAAGAGTTTATGCGGGTTGATCCCAACAGCTTGGAGACCCGACCTAATTTTGCCGATTCATCCCAAATGCGAGAACAGTTGGCTACTTACTACGCTATGATCGAAAATTTGGATTGGAATAT
>CAYVHK010000091.1:3219-13762 GCA_964451145.1 uncultured bacterium
CGTGTCAATGAACTTAACGAAAATGAAGTTAGTAAAATCAGAGAGATTGTTGAACACGTTGACAGTCTACTTTTCTGATCACGGCGATTTTATGGGTAGCCACGGGGTTATTAACCGCAAGGAATATCCACAACAGGAATCAGTTCGCATTCCAGCGATTTTTCACTTGCCTAGTCAATTACCTGCCCAACCTAATCGAAACGATTTGTTCAGTTTAGTAGACCTTCTACCAACAACATTAGGGTTGATCGATGTTGCTCAACCAACCTATCTCCAAGGTATGGATTTTTCCCCAGCTGTGCGTAACGAAAAATTCACTGGGCCAGACAGTGTTCTTCTTGAAATGTGTGGTAATCCCAGATGGAGCTTGGATTTTCTGGACTGGCGAGCTCTAGTAACTGACCGATGGAAGTATGCTTATTTTGAGACTGGGCACGAACTACTCTTTGACTTATCTATTGATCCATATGAGCAGAATAATCTAGCACTAAGTGAAACGGAACAAAGAAAACATCTCTATGAAGAACTACTACATGTTTTGTCACGTACACGAGAACCATATTTCGATGTGCTGATGGAAAATGGAACTTCAGTCGAAGGCCCGGTGAAAGATGTGTCGGGAGAAGAACAGGGTGGATTAGCCCCCACTTGGGACGGGATGATTCAATCGTGAAAATGCAGACACTTCCCCCAACATCTCACCCTGAATTGGAAGAACGAGCTCAGGTTTTGCGACAAAATGGGCAGTTTATGACAGCCGGCGGTATCTGTCGTCAGATAATAGAGAACGATCCGAGTAATTTCAAAGCCCTGCATCTGTTAGGTGTTATAGCAGTCAAAACTCAAGAATACGAACAGGGTGTCGAATTCCTAATGCAAGCTTTAGAAATTTTCCCTTTCTATGTAGATGCTTACACCAATCTTGGGGTGGCTTTGGAAAAGTTGGAATTGTTTGAAGATGCCCTATTTTGCTTTCAAAAGGCAATCGAAATTGAACCGCTACTGTTGTCTAGCTATCATAATCTAGTGACCTTTTACAAACAACAGGGAAATTGGGCGGAAGCTATATCTGTTTTAGAAAATGGTATTGAAGCCGAAGAACAATATCGACTTAAATCTGGTGAACACGATGGCATACCAGATCCATCCATTTCTGATTTTTACTTTCGGTTGGGATTAATTCAAAAAGAGCAAAACCAGGTGGAGTCATCTATTAGCAGCTTTGAATCAACCTTGTTGGCTAATCCAAATCAAGAGAAGGCTCATTTCCACTTAGCAGAACTGTTATTTGAACATTTAAAAAAAGAATACCCTCAACAGTTTGAGGCAACAGCTTTGATTAACCGTCAACCGAAAAAAGAGCTTGATGGTACTGATGACTTCAGCGAGATTGATCGAGAGATTGATCGAATTATCCAACTCTATCAAGTGGGTTTGACAATCAGCCCAGAAGATTACAGAGCCCATCATAATTTGGGGTTTGTACAGGTGTTAGCCGATCAAGTTCAAGCTGCGGAGAAATCATTTAAAATGGCAATTGATCTCAATCCCAATCATGCCCTTTCTTACTCCAAGTTAGGAGATATTTTCGATGAACGTGGCAACGCAGAACAAGCTATCCATTACTATCAGGAAGGGTTGAAGGTTCAACCTAACGATTTTATCACTCGCACTAATTTGGGTGTTGCTCTAATGCACAAAGGAGAAATAGAAGCCGCCATTAGCGAATTGCGAATTGCAATTGCTCTTAATCCCAATTCGGCAGAAATTCACTTCAACCTGAGTTCTTTATTGCTTTTATCTGGTGAATACGAAGAGGGATGGTCAGAATACGAATATCGATTAGATATGGGTTTTCTAAGTCGCAATCAAGTCCAATCACGTCAATTTACAAAAATGAAATGGGAAGGTCAGGATCTTGACGGTAGTACTGTTTTGATCTATGATGAACAAGGTCTTGGCGATTCTATTCAGTTTGTCCGTTTCTTACACCGAATCGAAGAAAGAGGCGGAAAGGTAATTTTGGAAACCACAACCCCTTTGTTCGATCTATTTCAACAGTTCAATCAACTCTCTATTGTTGAACGAGTCATTAAAAGAGATGATTCCGACACCGATTTAGATAGTCTGGACTATCACTACTACGCTTCACTCATCAGTTTACCTTATTTGTTTGGTATAACTTTGGACGATATTCCAGCATCTAATTCATACTTGACATTTCTGCCTGAAAAAACCGTAAGTGGCATCGGTTTAAACGCTACATCTAAACGAAAGATCGGTGTTGTTTGGGCTGGTAGTAAAACACACCGTAACGACCAAAAACGCTCTCTCGATTTGGATCAATTGCGACCACTACTAGCTAGGGAAGACTGCGAGTTCTATAGCCTTCAAGTAGGGCGATCCAGTCAGGAAAATGACCAGATTTTAGAACAGTTTAAAGTCTATGATCTTAGTTCACAATTGACCGATTTTTCTATGACGGCTTCGGCCATTCAACAATTAGATTTGATCATTACAGTGGATACTTCTGTCGCTCATTTAGCCGGTGCATTGGGTAGACCAGTTTGGACATTACTTCCATTTATTCCTGATTGGCGATGGTTACTTGATCGATCAGACTCACCTTGGTATTCTTCTATGCGACTATTCCGTCAATCTCAACCTGGTAATTGGCATGATGTCGTAGTGGAAATTAATCAAGCACTCGATGAATTTTAGTTAATCCTAATTTCAAGCCAACCAACGCCTTAGGTCTTGAGTAATTACCCAGTCGCTTAACACAACTGTTCGTAATTGATAAATTGCTTGCTGATAACGATTTGTCAAATCCCCCCATTGCTTGGTCAAAATCTGGGCAAAACTGGAGTCTGGCCTAGCGGTGGCTCGTACGACACGATCAAGTATAATCAGATAAAATAGTAGACTGTGCCCATCCAACCTATGTTGCATTTCCTTATCAACTGATTGTGCCAATACCTTTCGGTTTAGTAATGGAATGAATTCACCATTTGGATTTCCCACTCCAATCGAAGTCAAGTATTGCACCAGCCGACGGGCTGGCCAATCCCAACCGATTGATTCAAAATCAATAAAGTACGGTTTTAGCCGATTATCTAAAACGATGTTGTTTGCCTGATAGTCAAGAGGACCAAAAGTCATTGGTGCCTGTTGTAATACGCTCATAAACTGTTGCCATTTGGCTTCTAGCACTGATGGCACAACTGATTTGGTCAATAATAGTTTAAAAATTTTGAATCCCGTTTGACAAGTTTGTTCAAAATCAAACATCGTATTGGTAGTAGTCGGGAGTAAATTAATCGAACTAAAAGCTGACTCTAAAAGTGAATATGCAGTCAGTATTTCAGCGACGACCGGGTTAGCTACATCCATTAATTGTTGGCTTTGGGCGAAAGCATCTAGCGTCTGGTCCCCGCACCAATTCATCAGTAGAAGGCAATTTTCATCCGAATACCATTCTAAAACAGGTGTTGGACAACTACGAGTAGCTTGCTCTGATAAAGCTGAGAATACTCTTTTCTCGGTTTGATAAGCAGACGCTTGACCGGACAAATACTGTTTAAGCAGACTAAATTTAGATTGGCTAAGAAAATCGTCCGCTAGCTGTACTTTCCACACCCGACGATGTATGGTTTCTTTAATAGGGAGAGCGTGTAAGATTGGCAGTCTTTCACGCAAAGGATTATTCACCTAAATAAAGGTCTCGTCCTTTAACTAGAGCTTCAATTTTGCGATCAGCAATTGATCGTTTTAACATCCAAAAACCACAGTCGGGATGTACCCAGCCGACACGATTCGGTCCCAATTGTCGATCCGCAACTTCGATACGATGAGCTATCTGATCTGCTGTTTCAATATGATTAATTTTCACGTCAATCACTCCGATGCCGAGTTTGATTTGGTGGTCAATTTCGGCTAATACTTGCAAATCTTCAACTGGCCGGTGAGCTAACTCAAGCACTAAGTGATCACAACGAAGAGCATTCAAAAAGTTGATTAAGGTTTTCCAACTGCCTTTCTGGATCACCTGACCGCCATAGTTGCCAAAACAAAAGTGAACAGCCTTCTGTCCTGAAACGGCATCCAAAACAGTATTGATAGCCTTAGCCGCCAATGGTCCGTCGGTTGGATTACCAGGAATATTAGCCTCATCCACCTGCACACAGGCACAATCTAGGTCTGCTACCTGAGCGGCTAAAATCTCGGCTACTGACATCAACATGTCGTCAAATCCGCCATAATGCCTGTCCAATAGTGTCCGAGCCAGCATGTAGGGACTAGTAACAGTAAATTTCAGGTCTTGACCAGCAATTACAGTTGCCCGCTGACATGCTACTGGTAAATTTAATCCACCCTCGTCTAGTTTATCAATAATTACACCAGCCGGCTTGGATCGGAAGGCCATGGTCTGCTTAGTAGCAAACTCTTGCCAATCTTGGCGGCCAACCCGATTTTGCAATCCTGAGAGCGGACGAATGAAATACTCAATCATTCCATTGGTATCTGGATGATTAATATCAAAACGGTACAATTCACCGTCGGTAGGCAAGTCAATACCGGCTTGTCGTTGAATATCAATTACCACTCGAGTTGCATCGATTAAGCCTTGTTCGCTGGGCAGTGCAGACAACCAATCAGGTACGGGGTAAGAACCAACAGTCGTAGTTAAAATCGATTTAGCCAAGATGAATCTCCTTCAGCAAGCTGATCTAAGTTTGAATTACCGGATTTTCCAGCATGCCGAGGTGATCAATACGAATTCTTACAATATCGCCAGCCTGTAAAAACTTACCTGTTGCCGAACCTACGCCAGCGGGTGTACCGGTGGTGATAATATCTCCCGGTTCAAGCGTTAAAAATTTTGTCAAAAACTCAATCAATTGATAGACAGTAAAAATCATCTGTCGGGTACTGCAATTTTGGCGTTCTTCTCCCGAAACCTCAACTCGAATGGTCAAGTCTTGTGGGTCAGCAATTTCATCAGCAGTGGTAATGTAAGGACCAGTAGGACCGAAAGTGTCGAAAGATTTGGTATACCAAAAAGAAAGTTGACGAGGTTGGCCTACATGCTCAATCATATATGGTTTCCGTTCGGATACATCGTTGTAGATGGTGTATCCAGCCACATAGCCTGCTGCCTGATCGGCTGAAACTCGTTTGGCTCGTTTCCCAATAACTACAGCCAGTTCGCCTTCGTAATCAATTTGACGAGATTCGGGAATTAGCTTAATTTTTTCCCGGTGGCCTATCATCAACTGGGTTGGCGGAACACAGAAAATCCAAGGGGCTTGAGTATGTTCTGGTTCTAGGTTGCCTCCTCCTTCTTTGATATGATCCACGAAGTTACCAGCCACACTAAGTAGTTTTCTCGGACGAAGTGGCGGTTTAATATGCAGATCTTCAAACTTACCCACTAGTGGTAGATTGCCGTCAGATAATGCTCGATCCACAAAACCCAAAGACGTACCATTTTGGTCGATTAGGTCTAAAATCGAGTGACATAAAGGTGATAAATTGTAGATTACCTCATCAACAAAAAGACCAGGTAATGTGACTCCGCTCTCAGAATAACTCAATAATTTCATAAAGAATTAACGATAGAGAACCCCAACTTTAAGGTTAGCAAGAATTCCTATCATTCGCCTCCTTGATTTTATATATTTTTCATTAAACAAAAAACCGACCAAGTTCCGTATTTTGGAGCTGGCTAGTCAACTATGGCTGCACCACAACGTTTTGGGATGGTCACCAATAGTAAAAAGTGGTTACGATCGCTGAGAACAATCAATCCATTTTCAGCCCCTTATATGAGTAGGTGACTCTTTTGATAGCCAGTGGCTTCGATAATGGATAAAGACCACAGTAATAGTATTGATCTATAGTCTGCCAAAGAGCTGGTTGCACAGTCCTTACCGGCTATTTGATGGGTCGGAAGTTGTATGGTTTCTATGAGGACACGCAAAAATGTGAATAGACATTTGGGCTATTTTTCGGCTTGGGTTTCTTAGTCGTCAATAATCTCTAAATGGCTTTTGACAGATGTACAGACGCGAACACTAGTAATTTGAAAACATTCGAATTTTTTATTTAGAACGCCCTTACTTTTCTGTTTGATTATATTATATTTTCCTTTGAACTGATTAAATTTAGATGGTTCCAATAAGCTAACACATTTATTGTTCATGTAACGAATACGTTCGGAAAAATTATGGAAGCGAGCATGCAACACGAACATATCACTAGCTGAAGTGGCTAATTCTTGGCCAAAGGTATCTTCGATAACGATCAAATCATGGTGCAAAAACTTGGCTCAGTCCTGTTCTATGAAAGTCAATATAATTTATTCTTTCAATTTTCAAACCGGCCACAGTCTAAAAGAGATTAGTCAAATATGCAAGGCAAAGTCAAGAATTTAGCTGGTTATATATGACGTCCATTGTTCAACTAAGGCTGACAAAATTTGACTAGCTAGGCCTTGATGAAACTGATCAAAGTGTACCTCGTTTTTTGGTGGTTCGAAATTAACACATACCGACCAAACAGCCACTTGCTTAGCTAATAATAGTAAGCTACTCGCTGGGTAGACATTCTCACTGGTGCCAATTACTAAAAATAGGTCACAACTTAATATTGCCTGTTCAATAACCGAAAGGCCAAACGGAGTTTCACCGAACCAGACGACGTGTGGCCGTAGAATAAATTGATTATCTTGGCAAATTAGACAATCAATAAATTGATCAGTCAAATCTTTGTCAGCCAAGGATTCTAACAAGGTGTTGCAATCAAGACAACGAAGATAACGTAACTGGCCATGCATCGTAATCACGTTACCTGAACCAGCTCGTTGATGTAAGTCATCCACATTCTGTGTAATTAGTGTCAGTGGTTAGTGGCTGCTTAATAACCACTGAGATTCCCAATCTGACTGACAGTTGAATGCCTTTACGGATTGAATTGGCATAGGATCGCAGAGTACCTGCTCTAATTCAGCTAAGGCAATATGAGCAGGGTTTGGCTCAACTTCTAATAACTGCCGTCTACGTTGTTGATAAAACCGCTAAACGACTTCGGGGTTTCTCTGCCAAGCACCCGGTGTTGCTACATCCTCGATTCGTTGATTATTCTATAAACTATCATTACTACGAAACGTAGAAATACCAGATTCTATACTAATACTAGCTCCAGTCAAAACCACAATCCGTATCAGCTGTTTTTTGCTAGTTGGTCGACAAAAAACATTGTTAAATTCCTAACTTTAGACTATGAAGGTTAGTCTTTGTTTTATACTTCTTTTATGGGGTGGTTTGGTTCCCAAAGGAAACTAATACTGCCTGGATCAACAGATGGGTTTCGAACTGTGATAGTAGGTTGCCCATCAACTCTCGTTTTAAGAGGTGTATCATAACTGGGAAGATTGACGAATCGACCAAGCGTAATTTTCAGCTCAATTGTGGCCGCAGGCAGTAATTTTATTCCAAGCCACTTATCATCAATCGATTGTGTTTTTTCATCAATTGCAACTTCTTGAAAATGATGTTGGCCAAAAGTTCCAGCCTGCAAATACAGGTTTCGACCGTGGATGGGACTAAGATTAACCAACTGGAGTCGAAAGGTCTCCTTTTTTTGATCATGAGCAATCTGGATTTGATCGATTAAAGCTGCAACATCAGTCGGTAGACCAGGACGTTGTTCATCAACGTCAAAATACCGAATTCGGGACATTAACAGACCACCATGATAAATGGGATTGGGACTACCCGTTGTCAGTTGTACCAGAGCGTTGCAGATAACAGGGTTTTTATGAATCCAGTGTTGAATATAAACTTTTTTGGGGTCAGTATTGTCACGTCGAATATCCTCTAGAGCTTGCGTTACCGCCCGATAACTAGCCTGCAAGATTTGCTCTGGATAATTGGGCGACCATCCGTTGACAAATCGGAACCAACCAGCATCACCACCACCACCACGGGGCGAAAAAACGTGATTTAACTGATCTGGATCACCAATTCTCAGAATTCGGTCGGCATCCTCAGAAGAACCGGACATATGCCATAATTGGATGAGTAATTCAGGGGACATTGGTTTATAGTCTTCCCAACCTGTATCGCTATGTCGATGTGGAATTTGCCATTGTCCTTTAACCTTTTGTCTTTGCGACCATAGATAGTCAAATTGAGAACGGGCTAAGTTTAACATCCGATCATCACCGGTCAATAGCATAGCGTTCTGCCCAGCGACTACTAATGCTTCAAGCAGAATAGTTCCACCATGTGGCCAACGCCAACCATAGTATCCACCCCACCATTTCCCGTCCATGTATTCGCCTATCTTTCCCGATAAGCCGATATTATCTGGTACAATTCCGTGGTTTTGTCGAGTTCGTTCTTGCCAAGCTGAGAAATAATCAAGTACCCAATTTCTATATTTATCTAAACCCGTGTACAGATACGCATGATTAACCAAAGTTGTCGCAAACAAATTGATTGGCACATCACCTTTCGCCATGCGCTGATTCAAAACGGCTAAAATTTTCTCAAATACACTATTATTTTCCCAGTCGGCAACTGGCCCTGGTACACCAGGAATATCTTCATAGGGTAATGGAAAAATATGATGTCCAAGTACCCATCGATGGGTAGACCAATCTTCAGCCGTCATCTGTAACTTTGCTCCACGACTACCATTAATAGGAGATTTAATGAGGCGTTTTTGGATATCATAATTATCTGCTTGTGGATCATCACCAGTGTAAAAATTGGCAAAACGAATCGATCGTTGATAATCTCTCAAAGTGTAGGGTTCGGATAAGCCCAAAAAGTAGAAGTATAGATAGCTTTCGCCGTGGTGCATCCAGTCGTAGTAGGCATCAAATTCCCGGTAGAGTTGGCCGTATTCGGTAAACTGCCAAGTCATGGCTTCCCACTGCTTACGAGCCAAGTGTCGATAAGATGACTCGCCGCCCAATGCGTAAAAAAGTGGAAAAGTATAAAAACTTTCGTAGGCATCATCTGATCCGTCCATTCCGGGCCAGTGTTCCCGCCAAATCAGAGTGCCATCTTCCCTAGTGTATTTGTTTAAGAATACGTGCCCAGCTTCGTTCATTGCCGCAATCAAATGTCGTTGCAAAAATGCCCAAGTTGGTGGAGTCGTTCTATGCCTAGCCGTTATAATTTTCATAGTACTACTATTTTACGCTGATGTTTGTATGGTATAATCTTTTGGCATTTGCGATGGTTTTTATGATTATTGTTAATAAACTAGTCGATGGTAATGGTACAGAAGCTGAAAGCCGAGAAGAAATAGACACTATACCTTTGAATTGGGAAGATCGTCAAAGGTCAAGACAACGAATAACCACAACAGCGGGTCGAGAAGTTGGTTTAGCCTTGGCAACAGGTTCAATCCTAACTCCTGGAGACGTGTTGTTTCAAGATGATATCTTACAAATTGTGGTTACTGGTAAAGCTGAGCAGGTGTTGATCATATCAGCCAAAAATCAGAAACAATATGGTTTAATCTGTTACCAAATTGGAAACTTACACCAGCCGATAAGCTTACAAGATGACCAAATTCTGCTGCCTTATCATCAGGCTATCACCACTCAACTAAATCGTTTTGGTTTTCGGTATGTGGAAGATTATCGTGTTTTTATACCCACCATTCTAAACCAGCACAGAAATGCCCACTGATTCAGACTACTTACCCCTCTTATTTCAACTGGTCGATAGTGCCTTTCCAACTGGAACCTTTGCTCATTCACTTGGTTTGGAAACCTATGTCCAACAAGGAAAAATCACCGGTTCACAGGATTTTAAACAGTTGTTAAAAAATCAACTGATATATACTATTAAAACAGGAGATGCAATAGCAGTAGCAGTGGCTCATCAAGCAGCACAACAAGCCAATCTGCCACAAATTATTGATCTAGATCAAATCCTATCAGCCATGAAACATCCACAAGAACTTCGTAAAGCTAGCATTCAAACTGGCAAGCAATTTGCTCGAAATGCTAGTCTGATTTTAGAATGCGATTTTCTGCACCGTTATGTAGCGAGCATTCGGTCTGGTGTTTGTGATGGACATTATTCCGTTGGCTACGGTCTTTCAACAGCTACTATTCCGCTTAAAACGGCATTGTTTGGTTTCGTTCATCAATTTATTGCTGGCCAAGTTTCAGCTGCCGTTCGATTGATTCCAATTGGTGCAACCGAAGGGCAAGGAGTCATCCGTAGTCTGCAGAATGATTTGATTGATATAGTTGACTTTGCTTGTAAAGCAAAATTGACAGATTTATCGACTTTTTCGCCAGCATTGGATATTCGGTCTATGCAACATGAACAACTGTTTCATCGGCTTTTTATTTCTTGAGGTAGTATTGTGAAACCACTTAAAATAGGGGTCGGTGGCCCAGTCGGTTCAGGTAAAACAGCCCTGATAGAAAAACTATGTTATGCTATGCGAGACTGTTACCAACTGGCGGCTATCACCACCAACGGGCCCTCGCCTAGAACCGACATGGTCT
>CAYVHK010000091.1:13772-17878 GCA_964451145.1 uncultured bacterium
GAAAGGATTTTAGGAGTCGAAACCGGTGGTTGCCCTCATACTGCGATTCGAGAGGATATTTCGGCTAACCTAGAGGCAATCGAATTGATCGAACAACGACTACCTAAGTTAGAAATTATTTTTTTGGAAAGTGGTGGGGACAATTTAGCCGCTTTTTTTAGTCCAGAATTAGTAGATGCCACGATATATGTGATTGATGTTGCTGGTGGTGATAAGATTCCAAGTAAAGGAGGGCCTGGTATTACGCGCTCAGATTTTATGTTAATTAACAAAACTGATTTAGCACCATACGTAGGAGCAGATTTACAACGGATGGAAACCGATGCAAAGCGGATGAGGGGTCAAAGGCCTTTTGTATTTGGCAACATGCGACAAGGAGAAGGAATACAATCCATTGTGTATTGGATTCGTCACGACCTTCTTTTTGAAACCGCTGCCCGTATCTGATCTTATCATGATAAGATGAATAAGAAGCCATCTGTTTTGCTTGCATCAGTATGAGCCATGTGATAGAATAGGGCGCTTTGAGCCGATCTTGGCAAATGCGAGTAGTTCTCGTCTTACCTGCCAAGTACTTGAGTTGCTGGCAACCAGATGGAAACCAGCTTTTGATGGGGGTATCAGGAAATTTATAGAGGTCGACGACCAAACCGAGGGCAAGTTAAGAAGGAGCCCAGCAATCGCATAAATCGGGCGATTCGTGTCTCTGAAGTTCGACTAATCGGTGCAGACGGTCAGCAGGTTGGAATTGTTCCAACTAGAGAAGCCCTTCAGTCCGCTGAAACTGAAGGATTGGATCTAGTGGAGATCGCACCTAATGCTTCTCCGCCAGTTTGCAAGATTATGGACTATGGCAAGTTTCAGTACGAAAAAAGCAAGAAAGAGAAAGAGGCTAAAAAAAAGCAAACTAAAATCGTTGTCAAAGAAATCAAGTTTCGTCCTGACATTGGTGATCACGACTACAATTACCGTGTACGTCACGCTCAAGATTTTTTAGGTAAACGATTCAAAGTTCGCGCAACTGTGACCTTTAGGGGGCGTCAGATGGAACATACCCATTTGGGGCGAGAGTTGTTGAAAAAATTGGCTGAGGAACTTAGCGATATTGCAGATGTTGAAACCTCACCAAAAATGGAAGCTCGTACTATGTTTACCATTTTTGCCCCTAAATCAAATAAGTAGAGAAATTTTGTTAACCATTTATATAAGAGTACGTATTATATAAGAGTACGTATTGCTGAAAGCGGAAAAATATTAAGCTTATGCCAAAAATGAAAACCCACAAAGGGGCAGCGAAACGCCTTAAGTACACAGGTACCGGAAAAATTCGGAGACGGAAAGCCTATACGGGGCACCTTTTCCTATCAAAATCATCAAAACAAAAACGCCGGCTGCGTCAGAGTACAATTGTTGATCCCTCCAACGAAAAACGGCTTCGCCAACTATTGCCTAACTAAAAGCACAAGTTTAGGCTTTGGAGTATATGTTTAATGCCACGAGTTAAAACAGGTAACAAAAGAAGACAAAAACGAAAAAAGATCCTTAAGTTAGCCAAGGGTTACCGAGGTGGTCGTAAGAATCTGCGTCGTACTGCTATGGATGCAGTTGATAAAGCGCTAAATTATGCCTACGCTCATCGCCGAACTCGCAAACGTCAATTCCGTCAGTTGTGGATTGCTCGGATTAATGCAGCGGCCAGGATTCATGGCATGAATTACAGTCGCCTTATTCATGGTCTAAATCAGGCTGGCGTGCAGCTTAACCGTAAGGTGTTAGCCGATTTGGCCGTCAACGACGAAACCGCCTTTGCCGAAATAGTTTCTGTTGCTAAAGGGTAATTGACACAGATTTTAACTGTAGTTCCCTCAGCCTACCAGTTCATTAGAGTTGGTGGGTTTTTTTTATCTATTTTTAGGAGTAAATTATGAGCCAGATTCCTGTTGGGTTGCAAATGTACACGGTTCGTGATATGTGCGATAAAGACTTTGTTGCAGCCTTGAGGCAGGTGGCCGAAATTGGTTACCAGGGCGTTGAATTAGCCGGCACCTATGGTCTGCCAGCAGACGAACTGAGAGATGTTTTGGCTGATTTAAACTTGGAATGTGCCGGTAGTCATGTTGGTTACAACGATTTGGATGCAACTATTGCTTATCATCAGATGCTCGGTTGTCCCAGATTTGGTAGTTCTTCTATGTCGCCTGACGGTATGCCAAAAGATGCAGCGAGTATATCGGCGGCGGCTAGTTACATGAACCAAATTGGGAAGACCTGTACGGATAAAGGAATTGAAGTTTACTTTCACAACCACGCCGGAGAATTTGCCGAAATTGATGGTGCTTACGTTTTGGATTTGCTTTATCAGAAAACTGACCCTAGCTTTCTCCAAACACAGATTGATGTCTTTTGGGTTCAATACGCTGGTGTAGATCCAGCTGCTTACGTCAGAAAATATCCTAATCGTTGCCCATTGGTTCACATCAAAGACATGGACAAGGAACGCGATTTTGCTGAGGTCGGTAACGGTACATTAGACTGGGATGATATCTTTGCCGCGTGTGAAGAAGTCAATGCCGGTTGGTATATTGTTGAACAGGATCAATGCAATCGACCTTCAATTGAAAGTGCTGAAATCAGCTTTAAGTACTTCCGGTCGAGAGGTATGGTCTAATTAAAGTTTAGATTGGAGACGAACTAAAGCTACTTTTCTCTTTACCATAGATAATCCACTAAGTCGAGGTATGATGATACAAATTCGGTTGATAAAACCTACGATTAAAGCTGACTGGCAGACCGAGTTTAACAAGTTGTTTCAAGAAGTAGATGACTTCTCTTGGAATAACATGTACGATAAAAATCGCCGTACAGCTTGGTGGATTTTCCCAGGTCGTATCGGCCAAGATCAACCGCGCGGACATGGTACTTTTGAAGATATCCTGGTATCTGAAGATACGCGAACGAGTCAAGTTCACGTTACAGCTCTCATGCGCTTTATACGCCAATCAGAGCGCATATTAGAAGGGAAATATGTGACAGAAGAGATTGTGGCCAAATGGTGTCAACTACAAGTCAACCAACCTCCCAATACTGAGGCTCAAGAATTGGCTGTGCAACTGATCCAGCATGCATTTCGAATTTTAGAGCGATTTTACAATGGTGAGGATATTGTCAAAGATCCTGACGTAGCCATGATGATACTTAACAGTACCTACTATCGGTCTGCGGTTGTAGGTAACCAATCAAATCAATCGCCAACTGTATCAACCAATTGATTTATCCATATCGTCCGGCGATGTAGTCTTCCGTCCTAGGATCCTCAGGTGAGACAAACATCTGTTCTGTCTCACCATACTCGACAATTTTACCAAGTAACATAAAAAAACATTCCTCACTGACTCGACGAGCTTGCGCCATATTGTGTGTAACAATCAAGATAGTATATCGGACAGCGAGTTCTGTCATCAACTCCTCTACCGCTCGAGTGGCTCCAGCATCCAAAGCAGAACAAGGCTCATCCATCAAAATAATCTGTGGCTTTAGGGGAAGTAGGCGAGCGATACATAATTTCTGCTGTTGCTCAAGTTGAAGATTGGTTGCTTTGGTTTTTAGCTTATCTTTTAAATCATCCCAAAGAAAAACTTCTTTTAAAGACAATTCCACAAGACCATCGATCTCCGCCCGAGATAAATTATTGTACTCATTATGGATACGCAAGCCAAAAACAACATTTTCATAGACTGAAATCGGTAGTGGATTTGGTTTTTGGAAAACCATGCCAACAGCCTTCCGTAATTCAGGGAGACACACATCAGGATCATAGATGTTTTTGTCCATGATCTTGATTTGGCCAGTGGTAGTTACATTCCCGTAACGTTCGTTAACCCGATTAAAACAGCGGAGCAAGGTACTTTTTCCACAACCAGACGGTCCAATCAGTCCTGTAATTAGACCCCTCTTAACTTTAACACTGACATCCATCAGTGCCTGAAAGTCACCGTACCAAAGACTTAAGATATCAGTTTCAAGGCTAAATTCTGTTTTTGTCTGAGTATTATTAGTAGGAGTGCTAGTCGGCCGCTCATCTTGATGATGGTCGGTTTGTTCATTTT
>CAYVHK010000092.1:0-17705 GCA_964451145.1 uncultured bacterium
TGCTTAGTTTATTAGTTTATTAGTTTATTAGTTTATTAAAGGAGAGAAAACTCGATGAGTGTCAAAAGAGGCGGCAGTGCATTTTTGATTTCGGTTATATTGCACGTTGGTGCAGCCTTAGTCTTGGGTGTTTATCTCGTTACGCAAACCGAAGCCTTTAAGGATTTGATCGGGGCTGAGGTCGTCGAAGTGAAAGAACCCCCCAAGCCAAAAGTTAGAAAACCGATCATAAAGCCTGTCATAAAACCGGCAATTCCAACTGAGAATACTGTTGTAGTTGAGCAGGTGCAAGTACAACCTCGTGTAACAACGGCAGCAGTCGTCCGGCCAACCTCCATTCAGACAGAAACAGTACTTGAATTTGCTAACAAACCGATAAAAGTCAATGCGCCGATCAATCCTAACGTTCCTCGTGTGGTAACAAATCAACCTGTCCCCCAAGTTGTCACACATGCGAACTTACCGCCTTCTGATGCTCCGGGAGCCTTGGCTTTTTCAGGGCCAGTGGCTTCAGCGCCGGCTGGTTTACCTGGTGGAATTGCCCGTGGCATCGGCGGTGCCGTGCAAGTCAAGGCCGGTGTTTTTGCTCGCCCAGCAGGTTTAGCAATGGTGAAAGAGGTTGGTGTTCAGAGGGATGCGCTCGGTGATGTAGTTAAAGACATCAGTCTGGGGGATGTTGAAGTTCCTCCTTTGGAACGGGGTGAGCCCGGTGGCCGTGTAATCGGTCGTGGTCGTGACATTCGTGGCGTACTACGGTTTACTCGTATTCGACACAGCCTGTCCGACTGGTGGGCTGATGCCTCTTCATTGAATGCTTTGACTAAATGGCTTAATGAGCGAACTAAGATCAAGGCTGACATGAACGTGGAAGGTGGTGCTGTAAAGTTGACTGATGCTAACCTAATGAAGTGTCCTATTGTTTGTATGACCGGACATGACCCGGCTTTGACCCGCTCTCGTAACCTGATGGGACGTCAATATGGTGGGGGAAAACTCGACAGCCGCTTCTCTGATACAGAGGCCGCTAACTTACGGAAATACCTAGTGGAGCGTGGTGGAGTCCTTACCTTTGATGATTGTGGTGTGAACGCACCGGCGCAGGCTATGATTCGATTATTTCTGGCTCAAATGCGTTATGTGATGCCTGAATTTCAGATCGAGCGAATTTCTAATGACCATGATATTTACAATAACTTCTACGAAATGGGAGGCCCGCCTGTAGGATTCGACATCTTCTGGTGGGGGACACGTCCCCCTAAACGAAACTACCTTGAAGGTATTTCGGTCGGCGAGAAATTGTCTGTTTTAATTTTCCGCCGAGACTATATGTGTGCAATGGAATCCGTTAGCCTACCGACTAGATCTGTTCATTATTCGCCTGGTGTATACAGATTTATGACTAATGTTGTTGTTTATTCTCTGACCACAGGTAAAATTTCAGACCACAGTGGTTATGTGCCAGAGGACCGTCTAGCTGCTGAGGCTTTGCCTACGCAAGCACCTCAAGCCGCCAAAATTACGGCTACAGGTCAAGACCAATAGCCTTACCGCTATAAAAAAATGCACCAACGGGTTTTCCGTTGGTGCATTTTTTTTGCCTACCCTAAAAATATTGCTTTTCATTTGCCTTCATCTTTCACCTTCATTTCGAAGTAATCTACTTTGTTACCCTTCCGCTTGACACCCAATTTTTTGCTGTGCTAGACTTAATTCTCGATCTGGTTTATCACACTTATACATGATTTTAGCTATTGACGTCGGTAATACAACCATTGAGGTTGGTATAATTAGGGCCTATCAAATTTATGTTAGTTGGCAACTGGAAACTGATCAGAGCCGATTGGCAGATGAGTATGGCATCCAATTTTGCCAACTGTTACGTAGCCGCAATATTTCAAAATCTGATTTTGAAGGCATTATTATTAGTTCAGTCGTCCCCTCTGTGGGGCGAGAATTGTCAAAAATGTGCCAGCGATTCTTTGATCACTTCCCCTTGATTGTATCAGAGACTTTAGACCTCGGCATTCATTTTGCAGTGGAACGACCTGAGGAGATCGGTGCCGATAGATTGGCAACTTCAGTTGGTGCTTATCATACTTACAACGGTCCACTAATTGTGATTGACTTCGGTACTGCGACAACCTTCGATGCTATTTCACCAGATGGAGATTACTTAGGTGGTGTTATTTCCCCCGGCATTCGTATAACTATGGATGCATTATTTGATCGTACCGCTTTACTTCGACGAGTAGAACTAACCGCTCCCAAATCCATCATTGGCACTAATACTAGTGAATGTATAAAATCAGGTTTTTATTTCGGTTTTCGTTATCAAGTGGAAGGTATCATCAATAAAATGAAATCGGAGATGGTCCAAACATATAATCTTGCTGGAAAATTCGACGTCAAAGTAGTGGCCACAGGCGGTCTCGCAGACCTAATTGCTGATAAATCCAAAAGCGTTGATCATATTGATTCTGAACTATTATTAAAGGGTCTCGGCATAATTTACCATCGGCATCAATCTAATATTAAGTAACAGGACTAGAATTTGTCCATAATAACAATCACCAAAAGGAAACTACCGATCATTTTCAGTATTGGGGCTGCTGTACTTGTTTTATTAGTGGCAATTGTTAGCTACAATAGCCGAAGGTTGGTTAGCATAAGGAAGGAAAACGAACAACTTCGCATTGAAATCAACCAGCTGCGGCACAAACAAAAGAATTTGTTCCAACAACTTGAAGCTAAGAACTTACGTCTCAGTGAATTTAAAAAAATGATACAAGAACTACAACGAAACAAGCCTTTCGCAAAAGCTGGTCCATCTGGATGAAAACTTGTGCAATTTTTGATCTGGATGGAACCATTATTGATAGTTCCTCCGAACTACTGTTTTTCTTCTATCTGTTAAGGCAGGGTAAGTTGCCTATCGGTAGCTTGGCGAATTGGACATTCGATTGGATTCGTTTGCTTGATTTTCAAAAAGGGAAGTCAAATAAAATTTACTTGCGTGGTATACCCGCCGCTAACTTGGCAAGTGATGCTAGCACATTTTTCACCCAGTATCTAATTAATAGAATTTCCCCTCGTGCTAACGAACTGATCAAACATCACAAATCTGAAGGTCGATTAGTTGTTCTTTTATCTGGTTCGCTAACATTACTTGTGCGCCAATTTGCCCAGCATTTTTCCCTTGACACATTATTCGGAAATGATCTAGAAGTGATTGATGGTTTGATAACAGGGCATTTAGCAGGTATTCATCCCTATGGGCAGGAGAAGTCGCAACTGGTTCAAACTCTATCTCACCAATATCAATTAGATTTGTCTAAGTCTTACGCTTACGGTAATCATCATACAGATGTCTACAAATTAAACTTGTTTGGTTATCCGGTAGCAGTGAATCCGACGCCTAAATTACGGAAAATTGCGAAGCAAAAAGGCTGGGAAATCGAGATGTTTCATGGGTATTAGATTAGAAAAGTTTTTAGCTCACCATGGTTTAGCTTCTCGTCGTTTAGCCAAACAACTTGTTGTAGAAGGCCGGGTTCATATCAATGGAAAGCCTGTTTTTATTCCCGGTCGTCATATCGATCCAAACAAAGACAAGATTACATGTGATGGCCAACTGGTCATAAATCGACCGCAGCACATGTATTTGATGCTTCATAAACCGGCTGGTTACTTGACAACAGTGGAAGATGACAATGGACGTAAAACGGTCATGGACCTAGTGCAAAATATACGTCAACGCATCTATCCGGTTGGGCGTTTGGACAAAGAAACCGAGGGATTATTACTACTCACTAATGACGGAAATTTTTCACATCGCATTCTACATCCTAGCTACAAACTGAATAAAACCTATCTGGTCTGGGTCGAGGGCCAACCCAGCCCAAAGAATATTAAAAAACTGCGAACTGGAATCTGGCTTAAAACTGGATTGACCGCCGTAGCAGTGGTCGAGGAGGTTAAAAGACGCGGCAAGTTGATCCAATACCGAGTCGTGATTCATGAAGGGAAAAAACGTCAAATTCGCCAAATGTTTCAGGCCGTCGGTTCTAAGGTAGATTATTTGAAACGAACTCGGATCGGCAATTTAAGTTTAGGGAAATTGCCAAAAGGTCGATTCCGCTACCTTCAGGCAAATGAAATTCAAGGCTTGATGAACGGAAACTTGAAATGAGTCTTACTACCCAAGATTTCAATAAAACAAAATCCCCAGAAATGTTTGATCGAATAGCATCAACCTATGATCTAGTCAATCGCTTACTATCTTTTGGACTAGATACTGTCTGGCGACGAGAAGTAAGTTCTCTACTTCCAAAGACCGAAGGATTAAGACTACTTGATTTAGCCACTGGTACCGGGGATTTAGTAATTGATCTTTGTGATGCCTGTCCTCAAATCGCTTCAGCAGTAGGTATTGATTTATCCCAAAATATGCTTCAGATCGGACAAAAAAAAGTTGAGAAAACAGGTTGGCAATCGAAAATCCAACTTCAAATTGGCGATGCTATGAATTTAAACTGGCATGATAAAGCGTTTGAAGTGGTCACCATTTCATTTGGTATTCGCAATGTACCAGACATAAACAGGACCTTGACAGAAGTCTATAGAGTTCTGAAACCAGCCGGCAAAGCTTTAATACTAGAGTTTTCCATCCCTTCAAACCTGTTTATTCGGTGGGGACACTTGTTCTACCTAAGACATATTTTACCGCTGGTCGGAGGGGGACTCTCTGGCGATTACCAAGCCTACCGGTACTTAAATACGACAATCGAAGATTTTCCCTATGGGGATAATTTCAAACAGTTGATGAGTACGGCAGGTTTTTCGTCAGTCAATATTCAGCCGCTTAGTTTTGGTATTGCCACTTTGTATGAAGGAATTCGTTAAATAGGCATAATAAGTAATGTGGAAGGAGTTAAGCCGATCTATTTTGGCCTCTATTTTACCAATGGCGTGGTTGTGTTTCACTAACTGCAATTGTAAAATAGATGATGAGATTCCGACTCCAATCCGGATAGAAGGAAAATGGGGTTATGCCAATGCCAGTGGGAAGCTGGTAATTCCACCAAAATTCGATGATGCTTGTCCTTTTTCGGAAGGGTTAGCCAAAGTCGCAGTGAACAAAAAATCAGGTTATATTAACTCGTCTGGACAATTGATCATACCACTTCGATATGACGAGGCTTTGGGCTTTCTGCAAGGGTTCGCTCCTGTTCGGCTAGGTCAAAAGTGGGGTTATATCAATCAAAAAGGAGAACCTATCATCGCTTTTCAATTCCACGAGGCTTGGGGATTCTCAGAAGGTTTGGCTTGCGTTAAAGTGGAAGACAAGTACGGCTACATTAATCAAGAAGGTGAATTTGCTATTTCACTACAATTTGATTCGGCTAGAGCGTTCGTTGATGGTTCAGCAATCGTCGAACGAGATGAACAATAGTGGAACATTGATACCACTGGTCGTCTTCAAATGTTGCACACAAACAACTAAATAAGACCAAATTTCCCCAAGGAGTCGAAATTGCTAATTGATATTCGGGATTTGTGTAAAGTTTATCGGATGGGTGATGTTGAAGTTCATGCGTTGCGTGGTGTATCTTTCACAGCTGAAAAAGGTGAACTAATCGCTATTATGGGCCCTTCTGGTTCAGGTAAATCAACATTAATGGATATTCTTGGCTGTCTATCAAAACCAACTGATGGAGAATATTATCTGGAGGGAGAGGAAGTGGGTAAATTGTCCGACAATCGTTTGGCTGAAATCCGAAATCGGAAGATTGGTTTTGTCTTTCAATCTTTCAACCTGCTGCCTCGAACAACGGCCCTACATAATGTAGAATTACCATTGATTTATGGCGGCATCCGGCGTAGGGAGCGGAGAGTTCGTTCGCAAGAAGCACTAGATGCAGTTGGCTTAGGTGACCGAGTCCATCACAAATCTAACGAACTATCTGGTGGACAAATTCAGCGCATCGCTATTGCTCGTGCATTGGTTAATAATCCCTCTATGATCTTTGCCGATGAACCAACGGGTAACTTGGATACCTCTACGAGTAAAGACATTATGGCAATTTTTCAAAGGCTCAACGAAGAAGGTAACACAATTATCATGGTTACACACGAGTCTGAAATTGCCAAATATGCTCAAAGGGTGATCCATATTCGAGATGGTTTAATCGAAAGAGACGAGTGGAATGGGAAAGAAATCGCCTAACTTCCAATTAGCCACAATCGACATAGGTTAGGAACTTAGTTTGCAAGCCATACGGGTTACAACACCCTCTCGGTTACATTTATCATTAATCGACCTCAACGGCAGCCGGCACCGGATTGACGGGAGTATTGGGTTAGCAATTCAAAAACCAAGTTTTGAACTTTTGGTTCAGCCTTCAGAAAGAGTAGAAATTGATTCCTTAAATTACATAGACCGAAGTAAATCTGTGGTTCAAAAATTAATGGATCACTATACAATTCCAGGATTGAAAGTCAAAATTATACAAGAGATGCCACAACACTCTGGTTTCGGTTCCGGCACTCAATTGGCACTCGGTATCGCGGCTGGAGCCAACAGAATTTACCGGTTGGGCCAATCGGTTCCTGATTTAGCAAAAGCCGTTGGTCGGGGTGGCACTTCTGGTATTGGTGTAGTGGCCTTTGAAAAAGGTGGATTTATCCTCGATGGTGGTCATAAGTATCCTCAACAGAAAAACTCTTTACTACCATCAGCCGCAGTTGATGGAGTTGCTCCCCCCCCATTGTTGTTGCGGACTGATTTTCCGGACTGGCAGTTACTAATCGTTCAACCGAATTGTAAACACATTTCTGGTGAGTTAGAAGTTAATCTTTTTCAGACGCTCTGTCCACAGCCAAGTTCTACGGCTGAACGCCTCTCTCATCTAATTCTAATGCAATTACTCCCAGCAATTATTGAATCCGACCAACCTACTTTTGGTAAAGCACTCAATGAAATTCAGGGATTTGGTTGGAAACAAGTTGAAATCGAGGCCCAAGGAGGGGACTTACAACAAACACTCGACTTTCTGTGGAAAAATGGAGCCATTGGTGCCGGAGTCAGTAGTTGGGGGCCGGCTATTGTGGCTTTCAGTGATGACGTTGATGACCTTCATAAACGCACCCAAATTTTTCTTGACAGCACTCCGTTTGGTGGAACTTGCTTCATCACCACCGTCAACAATAGCGGAGCCATTATTGAATAGTAATGATTATATTCTGTAGACTGTGGCTTGTGTTCAAATTGAAGCATCACTGGTTATATTTGGGCTCGATCTGGCTTTCGGTCGGCTTTGCAATTCTAATTTTGGGTTGCAGCTTAGACGAAATAGAAACCGCTCAAACAGCTATGGAATTGGTTCTACCCACTGAAGCAGAGGGGCGTGCAGACATTGCCCATATTCGCGTATTGATTCAGAGCGACCAACGAACCATACCGGCTCAGCAATTCAAACTAACCCCCACCTCTGATACAGATGGGTTCCAGGACATTAACATTTTTATTCCTCTGGATGCTAAGCACATTCGAGTTGAAGCACTAGGAAGTTTAGGTGGATTATTATTTGTTGGAGAGTCGACAGTTGAGATTCAAAACGAAAAAGCATCCAAAATTCGGATACAATTAGATCCGACAACACCAGTTATAAAGTTCAAAAACGTGCCTAGCTTTGTCGATGTAGGCCAAGATTTTCAGATTGAGATGGTGCTAAAACATGTAAAATATTTGTTTGCACTGGCGTTGGAAATTTCCTATCCAAATGTCTTTATCGAACCTTATGCAGTTGATTTGGGAGACTTTTGGCAAAATACCGATGATGAAAGTCCGGTTTTGCTGATCTCAGACCATAACTTAACATCAAAAACTCCTGGTCGCCTTAGCTTGGGTCTGGTTAGAACAAGGCCTCCAGATGGAGAAATGGAATCAGGGACAATCGTTACCATCTCCTTTCATACTAAACAGACTGGAGTTGCCATAATTCGAGTGCTAAATAGCCCACGATTAGTCGCTCAAAAATTAGACGGCCAACCCATTGATAATTTTGATGACTTGACTCGCTACTTAAATCGGGCTCAAGCCCAACTAGAAATTCGATGAGAGAATACAAAGAACAAAATTATTGGCTATTTTTTTTGGTATGTTGGTTTGGAGTTTGGGGTCTTGGTTGCACTTTCAACCCTTTGAGTCAAAGATTTCCTTGGCAAATTTCCCTAACAAATTACGCCCAACAAGCCATGGATATGGGACAAGTCGATTTAGCAATTGAAACCTTGACGCCTTATGTTAGTTTAGAGTCTAACAAATCAAATAGTGATTACCAAATAGCTAGCGAAACGCTAGGAATGGCATATTACCAGAACTTAAACTATGCATCAGCTATGTTCCATTTTCAACAAGCCGGGACCGTGGCAATATCGAAACTTCAATCAGCGATTCCTTACATTGTCACTTGTGTGGAACTCGGCGACTATGGACAAGCGGTTTCGGTTATGCGGCAAATTTTCCTACAGAATCAGAAGGTCTTAAACCTAAAACAACAGAAGGATCAGCTGAAATCTACTTTGTTCAGACGACTGCGACAAAACTACGCTCCGATTGTACGTAAATACTATCAGCAAGAAGTAGTCAACCTCAGTAAAAATAAAGTTGCCACGCCAAAAAACGCAGCAACTGATTGGAAAAATACTGTAGCAGTCCTGCCAATTATTGAATTGGAACTTACACCAACTCGATTTCCAGTCAAAGTATTGCAATATTTATTAGCAGAATTACTAGCCAATGGACCGGTAAAAGTCATTCCTATTGCGGTTTTAGACCAAGTCTTGGAAGTGAATAATTTGGATAGAAAAGAGATTTTTGACATTCAGGCGGGAGTTAAGTTAGCGAGACAGTTCGGCTTTTCGATCATTGTTATTACTGAAATTAGGAATTCATCCGCTCTATCACCTTCAATTAGTGAGGAATATACTCTATCCTTTACTATTCTTGATTTAGAAAAAGGTCGGGTATATGAGTCGCCAACTTTGGTCGGAATAGGCTCCGATATAGGCCAAAAAATAATGAGACTTCGATCAGAAATTTTGCAAATGGTCCGATTAGATCAAAAGTTGCAGCCAACCTTCAATGTTTTACAATCTAGCTTTGAGAATTTATTTTATACCGCTTGGGCCAACTATTATTTGGACACTGAAATTAACCCAAATCAGTCAGCATTACCAATTTCGCTGTCGCTCATCAATCAAATCGCAATCGAATATCCTTACCCAACGGTCACATTGCCAGTAAGAATTGCCCAAGAAATCCAGAATTCTTTGCCAAAGAACATAAGTCTAGAAAGATTACAAAATCTTCTGGAGCATTACGATAATCAACAGGTAATAACAAATGTCTTAACTATCCAAATGACTAATCTTCTTAATCAACATCTAATGTTCCCTTATGTAAGGGGAAATGGTAGACAACGTTTTTCGGGAACTGATATTCCTATATCCATTGTGGTACGATAATGGATATAATTTTGAAACTGAAAATTGTTTGGGAAACCGCTTGCTGCTTTTTTCCATTTGGAACTTACGCTCAATTTTTATCGTTTATCTACCTAAGCTTATTAATCTTGTTTTTTTTTCAACCGAGATTGGCAATCGTAGAGCAAATGGGTATTACCCAAATCGATCGATTCAAAACAGACTTTAATTATAAACAATGGCACCTACAAAAAAGTGATCAGATATCAAATGTTCAACTGCAACAAGCGGTTTGGCCTTTTGTGTGGCGCTCTCGCTTTCGATTACGCAACTCTGAACTCAAGATGACATTGGTTACGAGGTTTGCAACTATGCACCGGCAAACTGAAAACTCTAGTCAAAAGATTACCACAAACAATCAAACTGAACCGTTACCGGCCAAACAGCACTTAGTAGGGTTAGCCGATACCCAAGTAACGTTTGACTACCATTTTAAGCGAAAAGCCCACATTTTAAGCAATTGGTTTATCGGCTTGGGATTGTCGTTACCAACAGGTAAAAATCGACTGCAGCCGACCGAAGTAGAGTTGGCCAACCAATTTTACTCAGAAATTCTCGATTTTCAGGTTAGTCGATTAGGCGAAGGGTTTAATGCAGGCATATCGCTGTTCACTGTTCACCGTTTTTCAACCTTGCACCTAGCCATAGGTGGCAATTATTTGGCGAAAGGAAAGTACGTAATTTTGCCCGAACGTATATATAACCCTGGCAACGAAAGCCAGATACAAACAGTTACATTGTGGCAGGGGAAATTTTTCTCTTGGCGAAATAGTCTTGGTTTTCGACGGTACTCACCTGATCATTTTCTACAACAAGTTTGGTTTCAACAAGGAGGGGAAATTCTGGTTGCCACTGCTCTAAAACTTAATTTTCCACGCGGTCAAATCTTTGTTGAACAACACTTGACGAATCGTCTTAGAAACCAACAGATAGAAGGGATGAATTTTGGCATTCAAATTCGAAACACTAACAGTAACTTTCGTCGCTCAAGATTGGGTGGTAGATATCGCATATCGCCGGTAAGAGAAATTGAGCTACTTTACGAAAGATCTTTTATCTTACCTAACGAAAACCAGAGTGGACGGGCTAGTACCCGTAGTACATCTTTTTCGATTGCCGCACAGTTTCGAGACCATATTTGGACCAATGCTGGCTTCAGTCTAGGACAAGGTGAAATGCAATCATTACAATTCAGCCCAACGAAAAGAACACATTTATCTTTTACTAACAGCCGTTCACAACACCAGATACGTCTAAATGGTTTTAGCTTTTGGTTCGGTCTACGTCAACATTTCGATTCACATTAAATAAAAATGCTAAATATCACCGGAAAAACAAGAATCATTGGCGTTATAGGCTACCCGGTCTCTCATAGCCGTTCCCCACAAATGCACAATGCTGCCATTGCCGATTTAGGCTTGGATTTTGCTTACCTTCCGTTTACCGTAAAACCCCAGGATTTAGCGGATGCAATTCACGGGTTTAAGGCTCAACAGGTAGTTGGCATTAACGTGACCATTCCACACAAGCAGACTGTTATTCCTCTAATAGATCAACTTTCCACCCAAGCTGGCCTTATTGGAGCAGTTAATACGCTAGTTTTCGAGGATAACCAAGTTTATGGTCATAATACCGATGCTGATGGATTTATCCAAGCAATGCAGGAGACAATTAACTTGTCCAAATTTGAATTGCCTTCTCACAACACCAAGGCTGTAATCTTGGGATCTGGTGGCGCTTCACGAGCAATTGTCGTCGCACTGGCATTGAACGGAATAAGCGAGATTATAATTGCTAATCGTACCGAAGCTAAGGCAAAATACCTAATCAACGACTTGGGCCATAAATTATCGCAAGCAGGGCTATTAAAGCCAGTGCGGTTGATATTGGCTGCGATTAATTCTGAAAAACTAGCAAATCATATTTCCACTTGTCACCTTTTGGTTAATACTACCTCAGTTGGGATGGATCCTACTACTGAAATCGACTTGTTCAATCTAGATGCTCTATCATCTCAAACTGCCGTTTATGACATAGTGTATACGCCACCCGTTACCGCCTTGATAAAAGCTGCCCAGATTAAAGGTTGTCCTACCATTGGTGGTTTGGGTATGTTGGTGCACCAAGGAGCTATTGCTTTCCAAAAGTGGACTGAGGTTATACCAAATGTTAGTGTTATGAAACACGCATTACTGCAATCTTTAAGCCAAAATACCTAGATCAGTACTCCAAACCTATCGGCTGATGATTACATTTATAAAACTTCAATTACACAAGCGAAACCAATAAAGCATGACAAACCAAGATTCATCACAAGAAACAACAGCTGAAACTACAGCCATCGAAGTCGATATTTTCAATGTTTGCTACACGGTGAAACCACCCAACAACCTAACAACGGATGACATTCGGGAATTAGCAAGCTACATTGATGGATTGATGCGGAGGTTAGGAACGGGTCATGGTACGAACGATCCGTTGAGTCGAGCAATTTTAGTGGCTCTGAATTTAGCTGCTGAGATGAGAGGAACAAAAGTCGACTCTGAAGACACAATCAATGAACTTATTGCCAAACTCGATCAAGTTCTCAGTTGATCGAAGAGACTTGTCTTTTGATAAATTTTGAATAATAACGATTGCAGTATTTTTTCAAACCTGAGTCGACAAGAAAAAATTGATGAGTTTCGACAAAACTTCTCAATTGTCCAAACAGAGGTAAAGAAGCGAATCATCGGCCAAGATCAGATTATAGAGGATGTACTGATTAGCTTGTTAGCTGATGGACATGTATTGTTGGAAGGGGTACCGGGCTTAGGTAAAACTAAATTAGTGCAAACTTTGAGCCAGACCTTAGGGTTGAAACACAAGAGAATACAATTTACACCTGACATGATGCCTTCAGATATTACGGGAATTAGGCTATTGGTTAATGATTCTCAAGGTAAATCAGGTCAGATTCAAAGCCAATTTCAGTTTGAACCGGGGCCAATTTTCGCTCAGATAGTCTTAGCCGACGAAATCAATCGAGCCACACCACGTACTCAATCGGCTTTGTTAGAGGCGATGGAAGAGCGAACTGTCAGTATTTCCAATACTAGCCACCCGCTACAAAGCCCCTTTTGTGTATTGGCAACACAGAATCCATTGGAAATGGATGGTACTTACCAATTGCCAGAAGCTCAATTGGATCGTTTTTTTTTCAAGTTATTGCTTGACTTCCCAAAGGCGGATCATCTTCTCCAGATTATGTACCAAACGACTTCTGCTGAAACTAGCGAGTTACAACAGAAGTTGTCGGCTGAAAAAATTTTGTCGATGCAAAAATTGGTTCTTGACGTTCAAGTACCTGATATCGTTGCCAAGTATATTGTCCATCTTGTTCAATCGACGCATCCCAATCATCCCAAAAGTCATGATTACGCTAACCAGTATGTGAAATTAGGTGTTGGCGTGCGAGGTTTGCAAACTATTATATTAGCGGCGAAAGTTCGGGCTTTGCTTGACGCACGTTTGAATATTGATTTTGAAGATTTGGATCGGGTCATTTTTCCCGCACTACGGCACCGAATTTTACTCAATTTTGAAGCTCTCGGTCAGGGTATCACTACCGACAGTATTATTCAAGAAATTTTAATTAGCAAGAAAATAGCAATATGATACCAATTAATTTGCAAATTCCAAGTTCAAGCAATGTCAGTCAAATTGAGATTATCAGTGAGCAAATAATCAACTTACCGCTGGAAAGTCCCGAAATAGGCCTTTCTCCAATTCTGGAGAATAGCAGCTATCATAACGTTTTTTCGGCTCTTGGATTAGCTGCTCTTCAAAATTTACCGCTAGGTAGTGCCCTTCCACGCCAACTGGCAGTTGTGTATGAATTTTTCCCTGGTGATTTAGAATTTTTGGAATTTTTGATTGCTGATTTCAAGGCGAATCAAACAGATCAAATTCAACTCCGTGCACCACAACTCGGCCCCTCCGATCCAACCGAAAAATCTTTTCAGCAGTTGCGAGGAGCCATGTACTATGGCGATACAGAAGCCGCAGATGACGCCGTAACCAAGATGTGTCGAACCGCTTCAGTATTTCAGATCTTTGAGTACATTTTTGAATTAGGAATTCAGGATTTGTCATTCGGAGCTAAAAAATCTGTAACGACTTGGCAGTACTGGCGCCTGTTGTCAATTCTTGGTTCGGGCCATATCTCTCTACTGTTACGGTCTTTAGCTCGCTATTTTTGTCAAAGCCTAAGCAACACACCAAAAACTGAACGACACGACAATACTTGCTGGCTTGAGAGCGAAAGTTTAGCCAACCAACATTCAGATAGTTGGGTTAGCCACCAACCCAGTCGCCAGCCAAATATTCGCTATCTAAGACAAACGATAATGGAGGGGTCTGCTCTGATCGCACTAACAGAGGTGAATGAAGCTTTGAGTCAGGGGTGCCATCCGATTTGGATTTGGTCGATCGTTTTTCAACTGGCAAAATCTCAGTGCGAGTTATCGGGCCACCAACTATTAAACGACCATATACTTTTGGGGGTCGCTAGTTTATTTGAAATTGGTCAAATGGTTCAGAAACCGTCGTTAAGACTAAAAGCTATGTTTCAAGCTGTTGGTATGGTTGCTGACCAAAAGTTATCATACGACGAAAAAAAATCAGAATCAGATGGAAACATCGTTAAATTTTACCACGAAATAGAGCAGCGAGCCGTCGAAGCCTCTCGAGCTGATCGCTTACGCCTCTATGAGGTTATATCTGGACTGACTAATTGGTTAAAATGTCAAAATCTGTTTCTGTTTTAGACACAAGCTCTCAAAAATTCTTACCATACGAGGTATAGTCTAATGTCAGACGTTTGGATGCCAGAAGAATTCCACTTGAACAATCATCAGGACCTAACAAAAGTGCTCAATCAACACCCAAACCCACTTCTTTCATTGTCTCGGGCCGAAATACCGGCCATTATTTTACGACGTGTGTACGATCCGTCTGATTGTGTATCGTTGATTCATCGATTCACGGATATGGGCCTCATGCGCAAGTCTGAACATCTGAATAAAAGCCCATATTGGGTAGATGAAAATATTAATGCTGACATGCGTACTCGAATCGATATCGGTACGAGTTTGGGTAATCTAGGTAGCAACAAAGACCATTTTTTACGACACGCCGAAACTACCCAATTTCTGTTTCAGTTTTTGTTTCGAGGATATGTGAGCCCTATCCAACGAATTTACGATAGTCTATCAGCTCTAGCCAATGGTAAAACTGTAACGACAGCCTACGAGACAGATGGTCGGCAATATGGGCCAGCTATTTTTCGTGTTCACTATCAAAAACACGCCTACAAGCCACACATTGATAGTGTTAAACTTAGAGAAAAACGAACGGATTATACCGTTTATCGTTTTGATCATCAATTGGCAGGTGTATTGTGCTTCCAAAATTCCAATCAAAATGACAGTGGCACTCAAGCTATTTTGCACCGTTGCCTGTGGACTCCAGAAATTCAGCCGGTGATTGAAAATGATATGTTTCACCAATACGCTAAAGAAAACAAAATTCAAAACTATCAGGTTAACCTCCAACCTGGTGATCTCTACTTTTTTAATACCCGTTGTATCCATGAAGTACCAGCAGTAGAAGGAAACAAGCCTCGAATCGTACTGGCCACATTCATTGGATATTCTCCATCAGAAAAGGAGATTTTCGTTTGGTCTTAACGGCGAACGATTAGAAAAAATGCTATTTAAACAGCTCAACCGTTCTTTTCTTATTTTACTGCAAATCTGCTTGGTATTACCGGGTTGTCACGATACTGAACGGGCGAACCTAGATAAAAAAAATCAAACTAAACAAATTCAAAATCAGATCAAGAGACTTGATTCGGCGCAAGTTAACGAAGTGAATACTGCCATTCAAAAACTTCGTCAAATTGGTAGCCCTGCGGTTCCGGCCCTAATTGAGGCTTTAAAGCACCATTCAGCCCAATTGAGTGCAAACTCGGCGCAGGCTTTACCAGTAATGGGATCCGCTTCCTATCAAGCCATCCCTGCTCTGATTCAAGCCTTGGCTGATAGGCGAGTCAATGTTCGTCAACAAGCAGCCTTTTCGCTGGGTCTAATCGGAGCTTTAACCAATATTCAACCGCCGGAAAAGAATAGTTCCTCAGTCAAGGAAATGGTGCCAGCTTTAATAACGGCTCTTGGTGACCAAGATTTGGTAGTCTGTTCAAATGCAGCCAGTGCACTTGGTATGTTGGGAGAGGTTGCAGCAAATGCCGTACCACTTCTAATTCAAGCTTTAGACTCACCTAATCCCGGATTTCGAGCCGATGTTGTAGCAGCTCTAGCTCTCATCGGCAAACCGAAAAATATGGTTATTTCTACTTTGACTCAGGCCTTAAACGACGAAAGTTTAGATGTCCAACAATGTGCTACCTTTCATTTGGAACGGCTTGATAGCATTCAATCAATTAATAGTTTACCCTAAGGCTTTTCTCACAGAACCATCGCCTGCAAAGTATTCTGAGTATTGGTTTGAGCGGAACAAATTCGGTCTCCAGCTATAATCACTACATGGTCGCCTTTCTTGGCTAATTCTGACTGAAGGACAGCTGACTTCGCAACGGAAATTAGTTCTTCCAATGTCTGACAATCTCTTGTAGCGATGTCGACAGTTCCCCAGTATAGAAGGCATTTACGCAAAGTTTCGGGGTTCGAGCTGACCACCGCAATTGGAGAGCGTGGTCTTCTTTTAGATACGTTCCAAACAGTGTTTCCTGAATCAGTACAGCAAATAATAAGTGAAGCATCAATTTCTAGTGCGATCTGGCAAGCTGCGTTGCCGACGGCATCGGGCAAATTTCCAGTCAGCACTAATGGATGCGATCGGAAGTTGGCAACGTAATCTAGTTGTTCCTCCGTCGATTGTGCTACCTTAGCCATCATATTAACAGCTTCGACCGGGTACTGACCAATTGCCGTTTCTGCAGACAGCATTACTGACGAAGTACCATCGTAAATGGCATTAGCTATATCGGTTACTTCAGCTCGGGTCGGAGTCGGATTATGTACCATCGATTCTAACATTTGTGTTGCCGTAATCACCGGCTTACCGTAGTAATTGGCTAACCGCATGATCTTTTTTTGAATACCTGGTATATCTTGGAGTGGTACCTCTAGCCCAAGATCACCACGGGCAATCATCAACCCGTCCACAGATTGAATAATACCTTCTAAATCCAGAAGAGCCTCTCGCTTCTCCAACTTAGCAATGATTGGTTTTTCATGTCCTAATTTCTTCAAGCAGTAACGCAGATTCTGGATGTCAGATACATCTCGAACAAACGATTGAGCGATCCAATCGACCTTCCACTTCATCCCAAATTCTAGGTCGATCATGTCTTTCTCCGTCGGAATATCTACGTCTAGCCGTAAACCAGGTACTGTAATTCCTTTGCGAGATCGAAGCTCACCACCGGCTGTAACTTGACAAAATATAGCTATATCCGTCGCTGACTCTGCTTGAAGTTGAATTTCGCCATCAGCTAAAAAGATTGTTTCCCCACTATTAATAGCATGTGCAATTTCGGGAGTGTTAAAATGAACTTGATGCTGATTCCCGATAACTGGATCCGTAGTTAAAGTAAATGCTTGACCTTTCTCTAGATAGACCACACCATCACTAAAATCACCAATTCGGACTTTTGGTCCTGATAAATCTTGCAAAATGGGAATCTGTTTGCCTATATTTTTTTCCGCCTGTCTAATATTTTGAATTCCCAAGGCTTTCTCTTGATACGTTCCATGTGAAAAAGAGAAACGAGCAATATCCATCCCATTCCGTATCATATGGGTTATTGTCTCCACCGATTCACTGGCTGGACCAATTGTGCCAACAATCTTAGTTTTTTTAATATTCATCCGTATTAGCATTTCCTTTTACTTAGTAATTTAATTTGAAGAATATTATAGCTCACTGTAACGAAGAAAGTTTGATTTTAATGGAGCCAATTCTGTGTTCATTTTGAGTTGATGTTACAACCGATTTTTGATACACTGCTTCTTCTTTTATCAGGTCATCTTAACATCAAGAGAATGGATTTGGAAAATCTCAAACAACAAGCCGCTGAATTAGCTGTCGAATTTATT
>CAYVHK010000093.1:0-3215 GCA_964451145.1 uncultured bacterium
CCAAATCCTGAAGATACGGCAAATGAGCAATAATGCCTGATAAATCTCCACCCTGTCGTTTAGATATATCGGTTGGATCAAAATCGTTTGTTACCCCTTCTGCTTGGTCATTAGTGGAATCACCATTTGCAAACCGATCCGGTGTAATTAGATAAACAACGTCAGTGGAGTTGAAGCCTTGGTGCCAGCAATCATTGGTTTCTCTTGATAAAATAGGAAAATCAATTGAGGTCTTTTGGCCAGAAGCCGTAATTTCCAAAGGATAAATCCCCGGCTGCAGGTCATCTGGGATTTTCACCTCAACAAAGGCGTAAGAGGCATTAGATGTTAAGACGAAAATTGAGAGCTGGTCATTATGAAAATCAGCCGATATATCGGTCAAACCTTCACCATAGATCATCAACTGGAGACGGTTCCATTTCATACCCACCCACCAATTGGGTGGTTCAATTTTGTTAACAGCGAAAGTTTGATCAGGTTGATAAGCTAAACTAGACATACTGAAAATCAACAAAAGAAAGTTACAATCCTAGAGTACACTTTATACACGGTTTGATCGGTTTGGTTTAGACGTCGTTTTGTATGGTAGATTTATCTTCCAATTCTACCATACCGATTGCTCCTTCTGACTGAATGGGTCCACCAGCGTAGAAAAGATATATACGTTGGTCAGTATCTACGAATACATAAGGATCGCAAAGGCCATTTATCTCCCAGCTTTGTTCTGCGTTCAAGATTTCCTCGATTTCAATCTGGCCGTTTGCATTTGATTTTGGTTGCCATGGCTTGCAACTCAGGTCATAGGTAGTTCGCAAAATCCTTTCCGAATCGTTCGGCGGTCGCCATTGTTCAAAATTCCCCCCTTTTTTGAATTTGACACTAAAGAAGACTTCCAATGTGTGGTCGTCAGATAGTTTTCTGACAGCAACATGACGGGGAAAAACTTGGCCTTCCAAATCAACCCGTTTGAAATTTGGTTGGTTAAGTTTAAGACGATAATCATTAATTTTGGGTAAGTAATATTCACGAACATACTGTGCCAGAGGGGTTTTTTCTTGAATTCCACCAGCCGTCCAAGTTGATTCAGCTGAAAAATCGGGATCCGGCAAGGATAATGGATTTAGGGGCGCAAAATTGATGAGAGCCGATCGTGAAAGGCCATAGGTTCGATCTCGATAGTCGAACACTCTTAGGTAGGCTCGACCGACGCAGATGGGTAGGATCCCATGGTTTACTTGACCGCCTAAGCCAGGCTGATTAAAATTTAGACCATCAGCAGAGGTGGCAACATAGGTGTTTTGATTAGCTGGATAAGGTATACGTTTACCTTTCGAGTTTTGGCGAAAAGCTACTCCGCTACCATTCCCGTGAAAGTACATTACTGTGCGTCGGTATTGGTGATCAACATGAACATCGGGCGAAGCAATATGGCCTTGTCTTCCGTCAGGTTTGCCCAGATAAATCGATCGTAACGAATTTAGATAGATCCGTTGGGAGCCATTGGCTAAATCCAATACACCGCGCCCCGGTGTTTCAGGTACATTCAAACCCAGATCTGGCCGGTTAAATTTGTGCCACCACCCGGAGTCAATTCTATGACTCCAAGCCATATGAATAAATTTCCCATTGTGATTCGCATAATAAAGGTAGTAATTTGCGGTGACCTTTTTGCCATTCTTGATTACAAATGGACGTTGATTAATACCGATCCAAGGTGGAACTTTAATCACCGATGGACCATTGGTATTGTGGCCATCTGAGACAAGAGGTTGGTCTTGTAAGCGTTTGACGTAGTACTTTGATACACTCATTGCTGAACTATTACGTTAATGCTATAATCCCGTCCATTCTGTCATAAAACGCTATTACTTTCAAATCCAATCTAGCTTGGAATATGAAAGTGAAACCGACAGGCATTAGTTTATTGATTTTTCCATTGTTTGCCCGCATCAATAATCAGACAGAAGCAAAAGATATCCTTGTGACAAGTACCAATCAGTATGAAAGCAGCATTCTCTCGCTTCGTCATTGTGAGATCAATGTAATGGCTTTTTTGGCGCTCTGATCAATTTGAATTAGATTTTGGGATTATTCGTTTAGCACGACTATTCGAAAAAGAATGACTTTGTGACCAAAAGAAGAATGAATGCCACTGAACAACGTCTGAATATAGAAACAATCTTTTTATCAAACTACTTACTAGTAAACTTTAAATTTATTATGATCACTGTATTTTGTGTTAAATTGCCCAAATCTTGCTGTTTTTGTTAATCGTTATAGCGTGCTACTCAAGACTTCGCTGATCGATTATATGTTAACTGGCTTGAGGGGCCTATGCTTGGACTGCCATCAGGGAAACATAACTAAAGGTTTTTTTAGACTCAAAGAACATTGTTCCATTTGTGGTGGAAAAGTTGAAAGAAACAATGGAGACAGTTGGGCATTTTTAATATTTATTGATCGAGCGGTTTTTCTGTTTCCACTAATTGTTGCTTTATTTTTCAGACTAAATCTAAAGGTATTTATAGTTTCATCAATCATAATGACTATTTGTCTGACTTTGTTTACTTCTAGGCGATTATCTTTATCTATTGCTATTGAGCAATGGTTATCCGGTAAATTCGAAAACTAAGCACATTTCAGTAAATTTGGCCCACTGAGGGCAGTTCCTTTTTATACTTTCGTCTGTTAATTCAGATTTTATTTGATAGACCTTTTTAAGTATAAATTATTGATCAGAATAATTAGTTCAATGTTTTTTGTTAGTAGAATCTATTTCCTTTAGGGGGGTGGATATAATTTCACTCAGAAAGTAGAGAAAGCATTCAGGATACTTAATTACAGAAGAAGTAAACAAAAACAATGTAATCGAAAAAACATATAGTTCGGATTACGTCAGAATTATTTTAAATCAGAGACAATCATAATAATAAAAATGACACTTTGCGAAGGCACAAAGTAAAACCGGACGAATTCTATATCAATATTAATGAAATCAAAATGGTTATAAACAAAATCACCCGCAATAATACCAACTGAGATAACTCGGTAGGTGGGAAAAAATTGAATATTGTTCATCTATTGGCAATTTTGAAACTGATGGATATAAACTGCGTGCTATGGCGGTTGACGTTTTCAGTATGGTTTGCTGACTGGTATGATAAGACCATTATAATAATATGTCAGGGGCGAAAACAGGAGCATGTCAAATTCTA
>CAYVHK010000093.1:3315-7308 GCA_964451145.1 uncultured bacterium
ATAAGACCATTATAATAATATGTCAGGGGCGAAAACAGGAGCATGTCAAATTCTATAGGAGGTTCTTGGTACTACATCTCCAACAGTCTATGTGTGGGTAGCCGTAGCCGATTCAAGTATATTCCAAATGATAGCGACTTCATCTTTTGATTTCGATGTAAATTACGATGGCCTTAAGAAATAGCACAAACCACCTAAAGTTTTTCACTTTTTCCCGAAATTTAGAACGTGTAATAATCTTTTCTGAATATTCGTTAGATCGTTAATCTTCTTCAAGGCTATGTAACGAAATTTTTTATTTTTTCAACGTTTACCATCATCAAATTCTGCATTTCCGATATTTCCAATCGGCCATTTAAGTGAAAAAATTTTGTAATTAGGAACAAGAAAAAATGAACAACCAAATTCTGCTTATGAACGCATTGTTTTTTTTGATTTTATTGGCATGCCCAACTGCGTTTTCAACTGAAGTTGTGATTGTAACTTCATTTCCCAAAGATCTATTTGAAACTTACCAAACAGCATTCGAGTCGGAACACCGGGATGTAAAATTGGTTTTTCGCTCCAAGAAAACATCGGCGGCGGTGGCGTATATCCGAGAAACGGCCAAAAAGCCAAATACTGATATTTTTTGGGCCAGTGCTGTCGATGCCTTTGCCTTACTCAAGAAAGAAGTACTCTTAGTCCCTTATATTCCACCTGCTGACTTGATCCATCAAACTGCAAAAAACATTGGAGATTACCCCATCCATGATCCAGATGGCTACTTCAGTGGTTTTGCTTTGAGCGGATACGGTATGATGTGGAATACTGAGTATATTGCAGCTTACCAGTTGCCTCTACCCAAAGAATGGATTGATTTAACAGGGGCCATATATCACAATCATCTAGCCATGTGTTCTCCCTCTCGTAGCGGGACAACCCATTTAACAGTTGAAGCAATTTTACAAGGTTATGGCTGGAAGAAGGGTTGGGCTTTATTATTGCAAATGGCCGGTAATATGACTGTTATTACTGAACGAAGTTTTGGAGTGCCACAAGGCATTGTTAGTGGTGAGTTTGGAATTGGTATAGTCGTCGATTTCTTTGGCTTATCAGCTGTGGCTAGCGGTCAACCAGTTGGTTTTGTTTATCCTACTGTCACACCAATGGTACCGGCTAACATCGCCCTGATTAAGGGCGGTCCCAATGCTGAAGCCGCTAAAAAATTTGTTAATTTCGTCCTCAGTCGCACCGGCCAAAAGCTCCTTTTTTCTGATAAAATTAGTCGACTGCCAGTCATTCCTAACTTGTATAATCAAGCCCCTGATGGCTTTCCTAACCCATTCCAGCAGAAGAAGTTAGGATCATTTGATGCCGATTTGTCTCAAAGGCGTTATGAAGTACTTAACACACTATTTGACTGGTTCATAACTTTTCGACTGAAGGAACTGAAACAGGCTTGGAAAGAAATTTACAAAGCCGAAAGACGATTAGACAAAAAGCGAGATGATCCAAGCAGAACCGTAGAACGGCTGATAACTAAACTAGATGAAGCCAAGCAATTAGTATCACAATTGCCAGTTGATGAAAGTTTAATTAGCACAATAAACTTCAACCAGAACTGGTCGGAAATGTCCAACCAGTATCAACAACAATGGGATCAGCAAGCTAAAAATAATTACAACCGAGCTAAGAAAATCGCTAAGTCGATTAAATAAATATTAATGTTCTCTCTGGAATTATCCATTGAATCGGAATTTTAAAATGTCCCAATGAAAATGCGTGGCTGTTACAAAAAAAGATCGGTTCTAATATGTCTTTTGCCCCTCGGATAATCTTTCAACTAGATTAGTATTTAAACACTGTATAGTCACTTGAAAGCAAAAAAAGCAATCAATAAGTTCTCAAAAAATTGGGCTGAAAGGTTTGTTATAAGTTGTAATATTGCCCGCTTAGGCTCGTTCTATTCGCGTGTTCGGCACAATACTGATTTGGATATCGACTTTTTAAATTTTTTCGACCAGCTGTGGTGATGCCGGACACATAACCACAGCTTAATTGGTAAGTATCTAAATCAGCTACCAAAAGTTAAGTAATCAATCATTTTTTAAAAGCTGGCAACCATCAACTTAAAATTTTAAAGGTCTTCTATCCACTGACCTACAACTCAGCCCTAACCTCCATTTCAGCTCGATGTTCCGGCTTTTGGACTTCAGTTGCTAATAGACGGTAGTTGAATCGTAATTGCAGATCAGTGTATTTTTGTAGACGATAATCAGCGGTAATCGTAGCTTGATGGCTAAATCCTGAGTAGAAATTGTAACGGATGAAAGGTCTTCCACCTTGGCTCTGGCCATACGCCAACTGATATGCAATATCAACTCTGCCTTTTCTGACCATTGAATAAGTTAATCGATTTTCAAGGGATAAGGTCTGAGTATGAGCTGACGGATCGTTAGTTGTACTATCTGTGTCTTTGGTTTGTTCATGCATTCCAACCCAATTGAGACGAAGATTTTGACTCAATTCATAACGTAGGTCAAGTTCGTTTTTCTGTTCAATCTGATTCAAGTTGGACAGTTGCTTGATTGATGAATTCACTTGACCAATTTGGTCAAACTGCTCTATGTCGTATCGCCATTCTGACTGCCAAGCCAAAGAAAATCTAACTGTTGGATTGACAGTGGTTTGCAAATTCCAATTTCGTCCTTGATGTCGACGCTGACGATTGTTAACTCGCCGATTGAGACTCTGATCTCCGACATAGTTAACGTTTAAACTAAATTTGGGTGAAGGTGAAACAGTTGCTTGGTAACGTTGATTGTGTCGACCGTAAACTGTCTGCTGGGACTGCCTTTGTTGAAGAAAGTAAAAAGCCAGTTGATCAGCTCCTTCCTGTTCCTCAGTTAGGCTATGTCGAATTGAAAAGCTTAACCATCTCAACCAGGTGGTCCACCATCGTTTTGATTGAGTCGCTAGTTCCTTAGGTGAATCAGTCGGCGAAGAAGATCTCTTCAATATCGATGATTTTGCGCTGAAATTAGGCCTAAAAGTACGCGGACGAACTCTCAATTGCATTTTAGCATCAACTGTTGAAACTGGCTTATCAGCTAAATTTTGAATAATTTTTATGAATTGTCCTTTTTCGTAATCTTCAATGTAGTGTAGCTGGTCAATTTTGATGTAATGACCATCGCCCGGCTGAATTTTCCGACCAGTATATGGGTTAACATCAGTGTAAATTTCTCGCCGCTTTGTCGCAAGTTTTTTGTCGAGTTCATAGGCAACTTGGAAGTTAACAGCTCCACCAATTGGGGTAAGTCGCCAGTTGATGTCAGCCAATTGTGTTGTAGTATCTGGAGGGATCATAACATTTATTCCGTTGTAATTCTTAAACCGTCGCCGAGAAAGGTTGCTAGAAAAATTAACCCAACGACGTACCTGGGAAAAAGCACCAATGGACCAAGCTTTTGCCTGAGACGTTCTTTGCCAGTCAGAAAGTATCAAAGGTCGATTATCAACAGCTACTAATGTTTGTTTTTTTTTCGATATCTCATAGGTGTACTTATAGTTGAGGGTGGCCCACTTTTGGTGTTGAAGGTCAACCTGAAGCCGGTTAATTTGTCGTTTCTGCGGAGATACAGAAAGTCCATTTTTATCATTGACTGGATGAGAAGATAATCTTTCAATCCCACTATGAAGCCGCAATTCACCGATTTTTGTTAATAGCCTTCGGTAGGACAAGTTTCCTTGCTGTCGGTATTTCTGATTAGCAACAGAGGAGTCAATAGATAATTGGTTAACATTTCGGTTGCTGTGTTGACTCAGATATAGGTGAGGAAGACTTTGAGGATTTAAATTTAAACCAAAATTATAAAATTTATCGTCTCTGTTTCCTTCCCTTGTTTGGCCTAGCCCAGCAGTTAACGCAAGCCATGGGAAAGGTAATAAATCGAGCTTTGTCGATAACTGACGCTCATCAATACTAACGGATTGGTATTCTTTCTGTCC
>CAYVHK010000093.1:7408-17417 GCA_964451145.1 uncultured bacterium
GTATTGGTCGTCGAAATGTCGGTTTTCGTATTGGGAGCTGTATTGATATCGGTTACGGCTTTGGTTAGAAGCACCAACTGGTCGATAATCGGCAGTTAAATCTCGATAATCTAGGTTAAAGGTTAATTTCGGTTTTTCAATTGACGGGTATTGGGTTGTTGATTCTAATTGCCAAGATCGGCCACGCAGACGTTTGTCTTGAGTAGACAATGTATTAACATCAGTTGTACTGAAAGCCATCTGCCCATCGAGTGTGGCTAATTCGGCCCAAGCCAATTTTGTTTCAACTCCCCACACTGTATGCCGACGGGGAGCAATTAAACTACGATTATCGTGCTGATTTTGACGCAGATCACGCAGATCTTGTGCTGACAGAAGAATAAAGGCCGTAGATGGATCATCATGATCTGCAGAAGTTGCATAAGAAAATCCAATTGTTGCCCCTTTGTTAGGTGTATGAAATAATCCTCGAAAACCTTGAATACTACGTTGATAAGCCAAGTCTTCGGGAATATACTCAAAGTCGACTCGTATCAGATCATTGTTGGTAATCATGTGCTGGCTCGTAAATTCTATGATCGGATCGCCATAGTCTCGAATCACATAATCGTTAATTTGACCTCTTTTCATTTTTTCACCATTGAGCCAAACTATCTCACTATCCGCCTTGACCACCACAAATTGTCCATCAACATCTAGCCTATACTGACTTCTTCCTTCTTGACCACGCATGGTTTTACTCGCCGATAGTCCTTTCGGAACGGCACTCGGAATCAAACGAAAGGAACCATAGCGAAACCCTCCCTCAACAAACACTCCTTCCAAAGCCATTGGAAACTGAATTTGGTTATTACCAATATCAGCTGTCAAATCGCCCAAAGTGCCATTAACGGTTGGACTGGTAATACGAATCAGCTTTTGGTCGAAATCTTGAATATTCTCAGTAGTCCCTTCAGGTTGGATAGGAAGATCTTGGTCAGAAAGCACAGCTGTAACCTTTACGTTTTCTGAAACATTACCAAATATGTTAACCCGCAGTTCTTGATTTTGGGACAATGACTGACCGGTTCCCACCGAAACGCCGAAGGTTTGTGAACCCGCGACTTGTAAGGTTGGTTGTTCATCAATTGCGGTTTGTACACCGAGATTAGATTCGCTTTTTGGCTCAGTTAGTTTCGGTACATTTGATTCAGGGACAGAATCTTTTTTCAATGGTGGTGAGAAGTGCCTTTTGTAGACAGGTGAAACCGAAAAATGTAGTGTTTGATAAACAGCGGTTATCTTTTGATTAGGTGCTAGGATTGTGTTAAATCCGATCAGTCCCTCATCGTAGTCAATTCGATAATCCCGGTTTCGCATCAATATATGGCTGTTGAGCCAAATTTGTTCTGTCTTTTGGATAATGGGAATTGATTTTAGTTGAATTTCTTTGGTCGGTTCGCTGATCTGAAATCGCTCACTTTGCTGAGTGAGAGAAAAAATCTGTGGCCACTTTGTTTGTTTTGACCAATCATCCACTAAAAAAAACAGAATCAACAGAAAAACGGGCGGCATGATGTCTTAATCGGAAGATACCGCTTTCAAATCAAAGATGGAGACTGTATTTCTTAGTAAGTCTGTAACGTAAAGATAACGATCTTCCAAAGTCGCAATACCAGAAGGATGATCGAAAGGGCCAAACTCAGTCAGGTAAGCGCCAGTGGATGTAAAAACTTTCACTGACTTGCTATCAGTCACATAAACAAGTTCGTAGGCTGCAATACGGTTGGGATATTGAAGTTGTTTAGACCACTGCATTATAAAGTTTCCGCTGAAATCGTATTTTTTAATCCGGCCGTTGCCTGCATCTACTACATATAAATTACCGGCCCGATCAATGGCCACATCAGTAGGTAAATTAAATTGATCGATACCGTTACCATAACGTCCGCACTGAAATAGTAACTGTCCATTCGAGTCAAACTTCAACAAACGATGATGACCATGATCGACCACGTAAACCTCACCACTTGATGATCGGTCAAGTCCGGTTGGTTGATCTAGCCAGTTGATACTCCTTAACGACCAATCAGGTGAACTAAATAATTGGAACTGCGAATCGATCAACCGATAGACCTGTACCCGATTATTTCCTGTATCGGTACAGAAAAGGGTCAACTGATCACCTACTACCACATCAGTTGGACTATCAAATTCGCCAATCCGCCACCCCTGATGGCCAAACTCGTACTGAAAATCGCCATTGGAGGATAAAACCTGTATACGACTATTACCCATGTCGGCTACGTAAATTAGTCCATTGACGTCAACTGTCAGGTCGATTGGGGTCAGAAATTGGCCAGCGCCTTGACCTGTACCACCAATTTCAGTTACTAGATGGATCGTCAGCGAGGTGTTTTCTGTTTTCATGGTAATACGCCGGTCAGAACGAACTAGCTGTGGCACACCACGACAAGCAGACAAAACGACCAAAAAGAAAAGACAAAACAAGAGGTATAAGCGAAAAGTGGCTACAGGCGACTGACCACAGTGGCGGAAAGTCGCAATCGGCAAAGTCTTTACCCTTTTTTCACCCGAAACTTGAAGACGAAAGTGGTTTCGCTCTGATCGTATTCACTGTAAATTTTAGGGACAACAACTCGCAGATTAGACGATTTGATACTACGGGTCCGAAAATAGAGGAAGAATTGAGACTTTTGCTTAGGCATAATCCGTGTTGTTTCTATATCCTCAGTTGGTAAAGCCGCAGTATCACCATAAATTCGAATAGACCGATTCCAACGAAAAACTTCAGACTTGAATTCCGGTGGCAGTGTGGGTTTATAATTCTTGCCCAATGTGGCTGTATACATTGATCTATGAATAGGTTTGGTTTGTCCACCCGTCCCGTCCAACATCCAACAATCTTTCTGTTTTAGGGAAACGAAGTGGTCGGTTCCATTATAGATGATGATAACAAAAGCATCTGCGGCTTTAACATCGTTGAGAGGAACCGCCAAAGCAACAATTCCGTTTTTCGCATAGGCAATCGTACTAGAACGTGGCAGAATAGTTGCTTCTGGGTCAAAAATTGGCTCAATCTTCGTAGTCTCAAAAGCAGCACACCCACAAAAGCATGTGGCCATTATCAAGTAAGGAAGGTAGCGGTATAACATATACATAAATCCTATGGTGCTTCGCGAGGCAACGACATTATAACTTACAAAATCTTGATTTACCACCAGACCAGACTCACTCTCAAAACGTTTGGTTGCGAGATTGGTGGTAATAATTCTGAGGCGTCGGACTTGATGAACGACTGCCTGGCAGTTTAGAACCAAATGCTGTACGAATAGTCGCACTAACTCCCAACGCACTCACTAAAACAAAAGTTGGCAAACTAATTAATGGCCAGATTTGGAGAGCAAGTTGGTAGAGAATATAGCCCAAAATGACGGCCCATAATGCCGATTTCTCTTTTGGTAGCACGCTATATCCGAGAGAAGTAAAAACTGCGGTCTTGCCATAAATCGCCATCGGCACCAACAACGAAAAAAGTAATATTAACAAGGGAATGCCAATAATAGAAAAAACAGCGAACCAGAACAATCCAATTAGCAAGAGAAAAATGAACAACCCAATCATTGTACTGCCAATAATACGTTGAGATATAGCCGATTCCATAGTCATTATTTGAGTTGGTAGAAGACTAGTAATCAGTAGATAGACGATAAACATTACACTAATACTGGCAAATGACCAGCTGACAGATGGATTAGAACCACCAAACCAAACCCGTTCTGGTTGCTGAATGAACTTAATGGCATTCAAAACTAACTTAAACCCGTTGGTTTCTTGAAAGGTGCCTGTAATAAGATTTTTCTCGCCACTAATTTGGCCCAAATAAACCTGAGTCTGTCCTTCTACTTGAGCCGTCTCAGTTATTGTCAAATTGCCACCGAAGATCAAAATATCACCCCGAACATGTCCATCAATGATGGCCGAACCCATTACTAACTGGACTTGGTCTACTATTTGGTTAGCCTCCAGTCGAATATCTTGTCCAAAATGAACGCCGCTAGACAGACCAGCCGAGGAATAGCCAGTGGGGGAGCTAGTTTGGTCCGTAGAGGGAAACGGTATCGGTGTATCGGGAGTGATGGTCATCTTCTTTTGGTCGGGGGGCTGCGCAAATAAGGCAGGTGACGAAAAGCCAATAAAAAAAAGGGCCATCAGAAATATAACTAAGGTAGAAGGCCGCATGACTGAACCTCGATTGTAGACAGATCGTATAATGTCGAGATACTCAACAATCATGGGGTCAGACTATAAAGCATTTTGCCAAATTTGTCAAGATTGTCGTAAAATTAGACGAAACGAAAATCCTTTAAATAAGGGCATATTCGTAAAAATTGTGAGGCGTTAGCTTATATACTCCAAAGTACTATATATTTCCCTGCCGTTCGGAGATCAATTGGCTTCTGTCTTTTTAGATTTATAAATAAAACTGAGAGGTGAAATCTTTTGCCAATTTTGCTATGGGAAGCAGTTGCTGAGCCAACTGACCGCTACCCTAGTTGTCACTGCTCAACTATAATCGAATTGAAAAATGGTGATTTACTAGTCGGTTATTATGCTGGCGAAGGCGAAGCTCGACCAGACGCGGCTTGGATGCTAGCACGTCGCCAACCGAAAAAACAACACTTTCAACTACCGGTCTGTATCGCCGATACTCCAGGCAAACCCGAAGGCAATGGTGTTCTGTGCCAAAACAGTGATGAAACACTTTTGCTAATTTATGGGACCATGCAGGGCCGATTGGAAGGAAAGGCTGGACCAGGTGTGCGTTGGGTAACTTGTGATTTACGAATCAAAAAATCGATTGACAACGGTTATACTTGGTCAGCAGTGGAAATGATCGAGAAGAATTGGGGGCATGTGCCGAGATGCAAACCGATTCATTTAGCTAATGGTGATATCTTGTTCGGCACTGAATTCACAACTTGGCACTCTCAAGTGTGGGCTAGTCAAAACAAAGGGCAAACTTGGCAAATTCGTGGTTCAGTGCTGGGCGAACCAAATCAACACCCATCTTTGGTATTGCGTAAAGATGGTTCTATCTTGGCTCTAATTCGTCCTTCCGGCCAGATTCCAAAGGTGCTTAAAAGTGTCTCTTATGACGAAGGCTGCACTTGGTCAGTAGCTGAAATAACAGATAACCACTGTCCATTTTCCGCGTTAGATGCCACTTGTTTACAGGATGGTCGGATTGTTATGGCTTGGAATAATCATCCCAAAAACCGTAATCCCTTAACGCTTGGTTTAAGCTGTGATGGTGGACAAACTTGGCCACATAAAAGAAACCTGATTCAAGGAGAAGGGGCTTTCCATTATCCGGCCATCATTCAAAGTAAGGATGGATTGATCCATTTGACTTTTACCAACAACCGTCGAACCATTGATCATGTGGTTTTGACCACTGATTGGATTGAAGGAAATGGTGAATCTTTAGCCGATTGGTCTATAACATCGAATCGACGCCAGTGGGCGAAAAAAACTTAAAAGCGAATTGCTGAGCCGAAGAAATGTTGATTTGTTGGAGACGTTTTGTGTTGCCAAGCATAATTCCAAGTTGACCCACCTAAAGATAGCTGAACACCTAACGATAATGTGGTTGTTTCTTTACGTTGAATGCCAACTCGGAATGCTAAGCCTCCGTCAAATCCTCTTTGCCAACTTGTTCCAATTTCTAGGCCAAAATTAGGATTGAAGCGTCGATTACACCGAAATACATCAGCCCCTATTAACATCCAATTATTAGGCTGATAACTGGCACCAATACCAAATTCAGCAAACAATAGTTCAACTAATTTACGTTGCAAAACATTTTTCGTCATCACGCCAATGCAAAGATCATTAGCTTTCTGAAGCGAGAAATAACTTTGATAGCCAAAATCCAAATCAAACTTGGCCACAGTATGATCTGTGTTGGGTTCGTCTACTCTTTCTAAGTATTGAGATGGATTGGCAAAATCAAGGCTGTCAATAATAGCCGGAATCAACGCTCTTGGATCATTGATATTGATATCACTATTGTGTTGAGCATCTAGATGCAGAGATGATAAAATCTGACCAGCCTTGGCCCGTTGGGTTAAAGATTTGATACGGAAGCCCAAACGGCCGTTACTGATTTTTCGACTGATTCCCAGCCGCCATCCGTATTGCCACAGAAGATTATAAGTAGAGACCAAATTGGTTTTGGCAACAAAACGTTGTTCGTTAATAATATATTCTGACCGCGTGTGCTCCATGCCAATTTGAGTTTGGTTTTTGAGTTGTCCCATAAATCCGACGTGCAAATCATAAGGTCCGATAGGGCGTGCGTAGTAGAAACCAGGTAGAACGTCTAGGCCAAGTTGGTTTTGAGCCTGAAAACCGTTTTGAGGAATCATCGATTGGTAGTCTATACCAGCCAATCCTAATTGGAATGATAGATTGTTACCACTAACCGCAGCTGCTGGGTTGCCGATTAAACTTCCGCTTTGATAGCTCATAGCAACACAAGTATTACCTAGACCTGCTAAACGAACCGTACTGTTCCCTTTTACCAACTCAGCCTCACTTATCGGTAAAAGTAATAAAAGAACTAAAACCGGAAGACCCATTTTGCCACCGCTAAACATCCTTTTAATTTTAAAAACAAAGTGTGATAGAAATTAGATGAGACGCTGAGTTAAAGCGACCATCAGCCCAGCCGTAGTCAATTTGAAATTGACGAAATTGATAACCAAACCCCGTACAAAAACCTTGATCTAATCCACCATTATGTCGGTAGCCGAATCGCAAATAACCATGCTGGATTTTTGATTCCAAGCCTAAAGAAAAACGACGGTTTGCTAATTCAACGGCAATTAACGTCTTTTTTATAACAGGAGAAATAAGGCTATCCGTCGAAAATTCCAGTCGATCGAACAATAAATCAAGCATTATGATTCCCCCAAAACGAAAGTGAGGTTCTAGTATTTCAACATATCGGTGCGGTTGTATCTCGCCAACTTGTTTGCGCCCATAGTCAACATAGGAAAGCAGGTTGGTAATGGACGCACCAACCACAATCCTCTGATTAATCAATTGATGCAGAATTCCAACATCTATTGCAAGTCCTCGACCAGTACCGACCTGTACAAGACCCAAATTGGCCTGAGATGTCAGGTAAGAGAGTCCAAAACCGACAGAAGTAGTTGAGAAAATCTGCCGGCCTATAGCACAACCTAACTCGATTTCTTGATATGCACCGGCTGTGTCTGTGGAACTGGTTAAGCGAAACCCAATAGCAGATTTTTGTTGACCTTTTGATAGAATAGGTATAGCCACAAAGGCTGCATTATAATTAAGCAAGCCATATAACTCAAGATAGCTTAGAGCTAATTCCGATTTGACTAGGCCAGCCAGCCCAGCTACATTTTGGGGAACTGAATTAGCACCAGAAGTGAGGGCTACACTAGCGCCGCCAACTCCGGTTGAACGAGCAGATAATTGAATTCGTTCAAAAGCCGCGGGAGATGGTTGAGCCGCGAAAATTATTAAAAAGAGTATGGGAAAGAAGATAGGACAGCGCATGCGCGATTTGTTAGTATAGATCTGGAAGGAAAGAGGAACGTTCTTAGGCTCATTATAGCACGTCTTAAAAACACTGGCAATGGGAAAGAAATGCGAAAAAACAGATTCATACAAACTCAAAATCTTACTTTTCCCGAAATTGTGTTAGTTTCCTTTGTTTTGCACCCTTTCACATCCTATGTTAAAATAGATTTTTGTATTGGTCATAGCCGTTTCTGTGAAAATTAATAATAATTCGAATAGACCTTGTACTGAGCACGTTGATTGAGAGAAGATTATGAGTCGTGAATATCGAGTGGCCCTGATGGGCGCAACAGGAGCCGTTGGTACAGCTATGCTGGAAATACTAGAAGAACGTAATTTCCCAGTGGCTTCGTTGAAATTACTGGCCTCGCACCGGTCAGCAGGTGTTTTAAAGTCGTTCAAAGATGAGACGGTCGTGGTTCAGGAGCTAACCCACGACTCGTTTGATGACGTTGACTTGGTACTAGCTTCAGCTGGTGGTTCAATCAGCAAGGAATTCTTACCTACAGCGGTTAAGAAAAACTGCATTTCTATTGATAATACTAGTGCCTTTCGTATGGACCCAGATACCCCGCTGGTTATTCCTGAAATTAATATGCATGCAGCCCATGATCATCAGGGCATTATTGCAAATCCGAACTGTTCAACTATTCAGATGCTGGTAGCATTGAAACCCATTTACGATGCAGTTGGTATCAAGCGGATCGTTGTGTCAACCTATCAGAGCGTGTCCGGAAAAGGGGGAGCTTGTGTCAATGAACTAGTGGAACAAACGGCCTCTGCTCTTAATGGTCGGCCAGTTGAGTGTGAAAAATTTCCACACCAAATGGCATTTAATGTTTCATTTGATTGGCCTTTTGCTGAGAATGGATATACTGAAGAAGAAATGAAAATGGTACACGAAACACATAAGATTTTCGAAGATGATTCTATTGGCGTTTCACCAACAACAGTTCGTGTCCCGGTATTTTATGCTCATTCTGAATCAATCAATATTGAAACTAAGGAAAAATTAAGTGCTGACAATGCACGAGAAATTCTACAAGCCTCAGAAGGTGTAGTAGTAATGGACCGACCCATTGAGCGACAGTATCCGTTGGCTGTTGACGTCGCTGGTTCCGATAGTGTATTCGTAGGACGGATAAGAGAAGATTTTTCTATGGAAAACGGTCTAAATATGTGGGTAGTAGCCGATAACCTACGGAAAGGTGCGGCGCTAAACGCTGTTCAAATCGCCGAGCGACTATTGAATACCACTTAATCAAGGTGAATGAGGCCAACTAGATTGTGCGAGACTATTACCAAGTTCTTGGTATTGGCAGGAACGCTACGTCAGATGAGATAAAGAAAGCTTATCGTAAAGTTGCGATCAAATACCATCCGGACAAAAATCCGGGAAATAAAATCGCTGAGGATAAATTTAAGGAAGCCTCCAATGCCTACGAAGTCTTATCCGACAACCAAAAACGGCAAATCTATGACCGACACGGACATGCTGGTGTTCATAATAGCGGTTTTCAGGGTTTCAACAACACGGACGATATTTTTTCGCATTTCTCAGACTTGTTTGGGCGTAGAGGTTTTTCAGGTTCTAACTTTGGCCATCAAACGGGATTCGGTGATTTTAATGATGCATTCGACGACTTATTTGGGGGAAACCGTAATCCTCACAACGAACCGACTGGAGACCTGCGATCTAAACTAGAAATTTCTTTGTCCGAGGCTGTCTATGGAACTGAGAAACATATTCAAGTTCAAGGTCGAAGCATTCGGGTTAAAATTCCACCCGGTGTACAAGACGGTAATAAGCTTAACTTGAAAGATCAAGGAAGTCAAAGACCTAATGGAAAAAGAGGTGCACTATTTTTAGAGGTTAAAATTAAACCAGATCCTAATTTTGAGCGACAAGATTTGGACTTGGTAACTCAGGTGACAGTTCCAATTCCCACAATTGTTCTAGGAGGAAAGGTTCGGATTCCTTCCTTGAGCCAAGATGAAGCTAATAGCGTGGAGTTGACCATACCACCCGGCACACAACCTGACAATCAACTAAGAGTTCGAGGGCAGGGAGTGGTTGATCGAACAGGTCGCTGTGGGGACTTGCGTATCAAAATTAAGGTCGAAGTTCCCAAAAAGCTGTCTGTAGAACAAAGAAAACTATATGAGAAACTAGGTCAACTGCTATGAGTTGCTAGCCTACCATATTAGGAAATTATTTTTTAAATATTAAAAGGACATTATCCAGCGTGATTTCAATTTCTGAAAAAAGCAAGCAAGTTTCCCCTTCCTCAACACTTGCATTGACGGCTAAGATCAATGCCATGGTAGCTGATGGATTGGATATAGTCAAATTTGGTGCCGGGGAACCCGACTTCGATACTCCTGA
>CAYVHK010000094.1:0-17396 GCA_964451145.1 uncultured bacterium
GATTTATAAAGTACACTAATACCATCTGACAATGTCGAAAATAGGAGGAACAGTTTTCGGGTTATAATAACTCTGGAACCACTGCGAATATTTTATGAAAGTCGGCTTATGTACAATTGCTTTTCAAGATCGCCCCTTAGAAGATGTCATCTCTATTGCTTCGGATTATGGATTTGATGGTATCGAGATCTGGGGTAAACCTCCTCACATGCCTGATGAGTACAATTTAGAATACATTGAAAAAATTCGACATCTTATCAGATCTAAGGGATTAGAGGTATCTGCCTTTGGTTCTTATGTGCACCCTTTGCTACCATTACACCAAAAACATTTTGAATTATCTGCACAAATCGCAAAAAGTCTAGGAACAAAACTCTTACGAATTTGGTCTAGTGGAGGACCATCCAAAAATATTTTGCCAACTGATAAACGCTCCCTCTTTTTTCGTTTGGCAAGCTTTTCACAATGGGCCCAATTTCGGGAGTTGACACTGGGGTTAGAAATGCATGACAATAACTTTAGCGATTCAGTAATTCCCATTCAAGAACTGCTGAATTATGTAAAATCACCGGCCCTCAAAACATATTGGCAACCCTCTTTTCGTTCTGATGCAGATGATCCAATTGAAGCGATCGAACATCTAGGCAGTAAGATTGTCAATGTTCATGCGCAAAATGCGGATAAAAACCGAAATGGTTGTGGTATTGCTGATGGTATTATTGACTATACCGAGGTGGTGCAAAAACTAGCAGACATTGGTTATGATGGATACTTAGAAATCGAATTCGTTTACGGCGAAGATAAGCTTTCAGCGTTGCAGAGAGATCGAGATTTTTTAGTCAGCCTAATTGATACTGTTGCCTACTCCTCGAACGAAAAGATTTAATTAAAAAGATAACAACTTATCACAATGACCAATCAGAAAGTCTTCGATCTGTCCCCTTACCCACTACTACAACAAATTGGCCAGACACCTCTGGTGAAAGTTAACCTATTCAACGATCAATTCCCAGAGATTGAAGTCTATTCAAAAGCCGAAATGCTTAATCCAGGAGGATCAATAAAGGACCGACCAGTTCTCCGTATGTTGACTCAGGCAATTTTGAACGGAGACTTAACAAGAGACAAAGTGATTTTGGATTCTAGTTCCGGCAACGCTGGTATCGCCTATGCAATGATTGGTTCGGTATTGGGTTATCAAGTAGAGCTGGTTATACCAGAAAATGCTAGCCAAGAAAGAAAAAAAAGGATGCAAGCTCACAACGCTAATCTTGTATTTACTGATGCGGTCCACGGTTATGATGAAGCACTAAGAGAAGTTCACCGGCGTTACCAAGCCTTACCTAAAAAATATTTCATGGCCGATCAGTATAAAAATGAAAATAACTGGCGAGCACATTTCGAGACAACAGCAGTTGAAATTTTGCAACAAACAGACGGTCAACTTACACATTTTGTTGCCGGCGTAGGGACGGGTGGCACAATCACTGGTGTTGGTAAACGACTCAAAGAATTTAATCCCAATATTCAAATTTGCTCTATTATTCCAGACGATTTCCCCGGTATTGAAGGGTTAAAGCCACTGGGACGACCAGAAGATATTGTACCAGACATTTACGATGATAGTGTGGTTGATGTGAAAATACCAGTTACCATTGACGATGCCTACGATATGTGTAACCAATTGTCAAATAAAGGTTGGTTTGTTGGACAATCGTCCGGAGCCTACATGAAAGGTGTATATGATATAGCTAAACAGATTAAAAAGGGTCGGATAATTACCATATTTTGTGATCTTGGTGAGCGCTATTTTAGTACACGTTTGTGGGATTAGCAAGAGAAAAAACAGGAAAAACTATGACAGAAGTCTTGCCTTTTCAAGGTGTACGTTTCGATACTAACCGGATTACCGATCTAGAAAAGGTAATTGCACCACCATACGACGTCATATATGACACTGATCGGATTGCGTTAGAAAAACGAGATCCCAACAATATTGTCCATCTCATTTTAAGTCAACCTAACAATCAAGATACGGAGCAAGACAATCAATATACACGTGCGGCCAACCGTCTTCATAGATGGCTACACGATGGTATTTTATTGCGGGATCAACAACCATGCTACTATATTTACGATCAAGATTTTAACACTCCTGATGGAGAAAACTACACTCGACGTGCGCTGATAGCAGTAGGTAAATTACATCAATTTACAGACCGAATAATCTTGCCTCACGAAAAAACATTAGCAGCTCCTAAGGCTGATCGTCTTAATTTAATGCGGGAAACACACGCTCAACTAAGTCCAATCTTTTTGCTTTATTCCGATCAAGAGGGAATGATCGAAAAAGAAATGGATTCATTTACTCAGAATCAGAAACCAGTAATGGATTTAAGCGAACAATTTGGTTCAAAACACCGAGTGTGGCAAGTTTCAGATACCGTTGTTAATCAGCGAATTCGACAGGCATTTGTAAATAAATCTCTATTAATTGCTGATGGCCATCATCGCTACGAAACATCCTTAGCCTTTCGGGACGAAATGCAGGCAAGAACTCAAAACTGGTCAGGGAAAGAGCCATATAACTATGTAATGATGAACTTAGTGCGCATGGAATCAGATGGATTAGCCGTTCTGCCCATCAATCGACTTCTGCACAATTTGGACTCAGCACTCATTGAAAAAGCTCAGACAGAACTAGCTAATCGTTTTGACCTACAGGTTTTTGATGATTTGCACAGTTTAAAATCGGCACAAGCCCAATTAGCTGGTATTCGCCCAACTTTTGGTTATTACACCAGTAGCGGCCAGTTTCAGTTAATCATGGCGCAATCTCCTAGTCAAACAGCATCAAGTCTGAATCGTCTGGATATTAAAATTTTGCACGATAAAATCATCAAAGATATATTTGGTATTGACACAACAATAGCCGAACATCAGAAAAAAATTAGTTATAAAGCTGACACCAAGCAAGCAATTCAATCAGTGTTTTCAGGAGAGTTTCAAGTAGTATTTTTGCCTAATTCGACCGGCGTCAACCAAGTCTACGATGTTGCATTGGAAGGTGATACTATGCCTCAAAAATCTACATTTTTCTATCCTAAACTTGCTACAGGTATTGCTATTCACCTAATGCGGTAGAATTAGCAAAACTTGGAATATAGAATTTTTCATCGGACTTAATAGACCCAAAACGAGTGAATTAAATAAGACGAACGGACAAAAGGCTTCGTTCTATAATTGTCTCAATTAGCCGATTCCATCGGCGAGGAGTAATATATCGCGTGAGAAAAGCGAATCGAAAACAGCGGTTTCATCAACGAAAACGAACTAAGAGTGCTAATCAAAACAATAAAAAGAATAAAAAGGGTAATCAACCTCAACAAGCTGTTGAAGAACAAAATGTATCCACCGATCAAAAAATTAAAGTTGAAGGTGCAATTTTAGAAGCGTTACCAAATGCAACTTTTCGGGTTGAGTTAGAAAATGGACATGAAGTCATGGCACATATTTCCGGCAAAATGCGAAAGTATTTCATCCGCATTATGCCAGGAGATAAGGTTACTATCGAATTGTCACCTTACGACTTGACACGTGGACGTATCACTTATCGCATACCCTAAAGTAGAATCATAAGACTAAATTCACCCAGCTAACAAAATTAGTAACCAATACCATTAAACAGGCTAGTTCAGTTCGATGCGGCCATCTGCACTGACAGTTTTTGTTGACCCACAACAATCTGATCTCGATCAGCTTCAAACTGACCTGCGATCGATGCGTCAACAGTTGATAGGAATGACGATTGATCTAGAAGAATTGAATTTGGCTATTGCGAATGTAGAACAGGAGTACCAATCGCGCCTTTCTAAAGCTTACCGGGAATTAGAAGAAGCACAACTTTCCACACAAGAGTTTCAGCTACGACTGAGATTAGCTAAAGAAGGCGTTACAACTGACGCAATTGAGCAGAGAGTCGCAAATTGTTTCAAAAATAGATGGGAACATCTTACCAAACAGTATTCAGCTCGTTCTGAGTCTTCCCATACAGGGGATACATCAGTCCCGCGTTTGTCCTTGAACGACCTACAAAAAGAACAGTTACAACAAATCTACCATCAACTAGCTAAAAGCTTTCATCCAGATAAAGCGTCTGTCAGCGGTTCCGATACTGAGATGATGGTCCGAATTAATCGAGCTTACGAAACTTACGATCTGAAAACGCTACGCAGAATCAAGGAAGGTGCTGCCGCTTTAGATCCCATTGACAATTTAGAGTCAATATCTGATCAGAAAAAGCGACTCAAAGAGTCAATTCGGCGAACAAAACGATTTATGAAGGAACTAACAATCGAAATAGTAAGAGTAAAGGCTAGTGAAGAATATCGGTTAAAAGTAATTTTTGATGATTGCCAGAAAAATGGTAAAGATTTATTTGCTGATTTGATTAAAGACGTACATCGCAAAATTAATCGGACTAAGCACCATCTAAAAGAGTTACGGCAAAAATTCAATCAACTTTGGCCAATAAAGTCCGGATGACAAAAATAGCTTGTTAATAATTATACCCCACTAACTCGTTTGGAACGGACTTGAGCAATCCCCCCCAAAGTCGTTTAGTATCAACCAACTAATTGATCACCGAGTTAGTTATTTGGGCACATGTTTTGCTGGTGAGAAATAATTTTCGTTGATCTTGGCATTCTTTAATTCATTTACCTTCAACAAACTGATAGGGATCTACCATATGCCACGGACCAAGTTAAGTCATACAATTCCATCTAAAATTTTGACTATTATTGCTGTTGTTCTTGCCTCCGTTCTGTTGGTAGGTTGTGTCACACAGGAAGTTACTCGGCGAGCCGATTGGGAAACCGATTTCCACGATATTCACTTTATTAATCATCGGTCAGGCTGGGTAGTTGGTGATAATGGACTTATTGTACACAGCCGTGATGGTGGGAAAACTTGGCAACAACAAGAAACCTTAATCGAAGGGGACTTCAACGCGGTCTTTTTTGCCAGTGAAAAAGTGGGATGGGCCGTCGGTTTTGAAGGGCTGATTGCTCATACAGATGATGGTGGAGACCATTGGAAACTGCAAAAAAGTGACACCTCTGCCAACCTCAATGATGTCTATTTTGCAAACTCTAAAGTGGGTTGGATCGTTGGTGAAGGCGCTGACGTTCTCTATACTCAAAATGGGGGGCAAAATTGGAAACGGTATCCATATGTGAGCGAATTTGCCCTCAATGGAGTTTGGTTTGCAGATAAATTTCAAGGTTGGTGTGTAGGCGAATATGATCGAATATTTTTCACAGAGGATGGTGGTAATAGTTGGCGAGAACAGAGCAATCGTCGTTCAGGTGAGCGAGATCGTTTAATAAATGACAACAAAAGTGTCTTCTTTTTAAACAATAATGAAGGCTGGTTAGTTGGTAGCGATGGTTCTGTATTTCATACCAACAATGGTGGTGCTGATTGGAAGAAACAAGATAGTCGTATACCGTTGATTAACGGCCATGTGCGAGACACTATTAATAGTATTGACTTCGTTGATTCAGAAAATGGAATCGCCGTGGCCGACGTTGGTTTCATTATCCATACCTCCGACGGTGGCGAGAACTGGCAACTATGCGATAACATCACCGAAAACAATCTGACATCGATCCAATTTGTTACTAACCAGATTGCTTATGCTGTTGGATGGTACGGAACGATTATGAAGACGATCGATGGGGGTGAAAAATGGGAAATGCTAAGTGGCACAACAGCTAACGATTTAGAACAGATCACTTTTGCTACTGGTGATGTCGGTATTGCAGTTGGTAAGCGTGGTACAATTGCCATGACCCAAGATGGAGGTGAAACTTGGACCGAGGTTGATTCCGAAATTTGGGATGATATCAACGGTCTATATTTTGCTACCGACAAAGAAGGATGGGCCGTTGGTTCTCGAGGTATGATCACTCATACGACTGATGGTGGACTAAACTGGGAACACCAGAAAAGTGGTTGGTGGTATGCTCTGACCGATGTCTATTTTGTCGACACCAAAAAAGGTTGGGTAGTTGGTGATATGGGTACTATTCTACACACAGCTGATGGGGGGGGGAATTGGGTTCAGCAAACCCCTGGTGAGTTTCAACAGCTAAAGGGAGTATATTTTCTGAATGAAAAGCTAGGATGGGCGATAGGTTGGCCAGGTATATGTTTACACACTAAAAACGGTGGATTAACTTGGAACCAACAAACGACCGGCACATACAATGAACTATATGGAGTATATTTCCTGAGTGAAAAATTGGGTTGGATTGTTGGTCAGTTTGGCGAAATTTTACATACTAAAGATGGGGGAACGAATTGGAAATTTCAGCGGAGTGGAACCGAGAATAACATCAATAAAATTTTCTTTGGGGATGACAAGCATGGTTTAGCAGTCGGTGATGATGGTGTGATTCTTACCACTACTAATGGTGGCAAAAAATGGGAAATTCAAGAAAGCGAAACTCAAAACGATCTGTATGGCTTTGCTCTATCACCTAAAGGCATGATTGCAGTGGGTAAAGGTGGCCTAGCTATGAAATTTTCACTTACCGAAGATCAAGAATTACCGATTGAGTTACCACCGACTGCTAGCTCTGATGAACCCAAAGTAGCAAAAGTCGAAATGGAAGTTAAAGAAGTTGTTTACCATTGGGAAGTCGTACGTGAAACAGAGTGGCAGGTTGATTTGAACGATATCTACTTCATTGATCAAAAACTGGGCTGGGCTGTGGGTACTGAGGGTCGAATTGTCTATACCATAGACGGTGGTAATACCTGGCAGCCACAACACAGTGGAATCGATAACGATCTACAACGTGTAATTTTTATTGATAAAGAAACTGGTTGGGTATTCGCAAGGGGATTAATGTTGAGGACTGAGAATGGGGGACAAACATGGCAGATTTTTAGGGGAGTCCTTCAAAACTTTAGAGGTGGTATTTCCACACTCCAATTTTTAAACCGTCAGGAAGGTTGGTTGGGTGTAACGCAGGGTCAAACTCTGCACACTACCGATGGTGGTTTAACATGGAAAATACAAAGAAGTGGAACCACCACGCAGGCCATCAGCGACCTACACTTTATCAATAGCAAAGAAGGCTGGGCCGTTACACCACAAAGGCGAGATGGTGGATTCTTGTTACACACTACTGATGGCGGGAATTACTGGAAAATTCAAGAAAAAACTAACCAACCTGCTATCGCAGTTAATTTTACTAGTGATGGTCAAAACGGTTGGTTACTACTGGCAGACGCTTCATCTCTTTTAACAAATAATGGCGGAAAAACTTGGAAGCGACAACAAACTGACTTTGACGGTCGTATTAGTCGTGTCACATTTTTAAGTAAAAAACAAGCTTGGGCATTTACTCGTAATGGCTCGATTGTCATGACGAAGGACCGTGGTACATCTTGGCGGGAACTCTTTCTTGATGGACGTCCACCACGCGATATCCAGACAATCGATAAAAAGACAGTCCAAAGTGAGACAAAACTACTGAAAGAAGAAAACAACGTGGATACATTTCAAGAATTATTAGAGAAACGTGGCATGGAAAATAGCCGATTCAATCGGGTTACCAGCAAGCAAACGGAATCATCGGAAGAAGATTTAAAGAGTGAAAAGGATAAATCTGATGTTGATGTGGTTGAAGAATTAACTAATGAAGCACCTCCTATGAAACGTGGAAGAGTTAGTCAGAATAAAGTGAAGAATGTTTTCTTTCTTAACGAACAACAAGCCTGGTCCGTAGGAGCATCTGGAAGTATCCACAAAACTCAAGACGGTGGTACCACTTGGCAGAGGCAAAACGGGGGAGAACGCTATGCGGATCTTGAAGACGTATTATTTCTAAATCCGAGCAACGGTTGGGTATCTGGTAGCCAAGGTGTTTTGCTAGAAACTCAAGATGGAGGACAGACATGGGACACACTCAACAGTGGAACCCGACAAGAACTAGTTGGTGTTCATTTCGTTGGGCTTGACCCAAAGTGGGGTTGGGCAATGCGACGAGATGGAACAGTTCATTACACAACCGACGGGAAAAAATGGTCACCGGGAAAAACACCCATGCGCCCCCCCTTATTTGAAGAAGAACCTCCATCCAATTTTCGGATGAATGATGCTTCCTTCGGTAAGTTTTCTGAGGGTTGGGCTGCTGGTAGTGATGGACAAATTATTCACAATCAAGATGGTGGTCCAATCTGGACACCACAACGTACTTCAACTGGCAAAGACTTGGTCGATATTGAAATGAAATTTTTACCATTAGGTTGGGCTGTGGGACACTCAGGCATTGTACAACGTACAGTTAACGGAGGTCAGTATTGGAAACATCATGAAACCGACACTGGCTACGATTTATTTTCGGTCAATTTCATCAAGAAAAGAATTGGCTGGGCTGTAGGCCAGTACGGTATCGTTTTGCGAACCGATAATGGTGGTTTCAAGTGGGAAGCTCTTTCCAGTGGAACTACCCTAGACCTTAACAGTATAATTTCCATATCTGAACAAGAGTTATATGCCGTTGGCAATGAAGGGCTGATCTTGCACTCTTCTGATGCAGGTGATACTTGGCAGCAACAATATACTGATTTGGATAACGATCTGTATACTATAGTACGATCAAAAGATGAAAATACGTTATGGATTGTTGGTCAATGGGGTATCATTCTCAAACGTTCCCTCGACCCACAAGTATCTTATAAAAAAGACAATAATTGAGCCCAAATACCATTTAGCATTTTTTATGACTGCAGAAAACGGATAAGTTTAGCACCAATATGGGGAAAGTGGTGTTTGATTGTGAAGCAATTCGGTGTTTTGGAGTGATTTTCAAGCCTGCAAGCTCATTTCACGAAATCACCTAACTTTCCATTTACTCATTAGGATTAAAGAAACTCTACCCACACTTTTTTCGATTCCATTTGATCAACATGTACTATTTTGGACTTTAATATGAAAAACCCTGAATTTGTCCTCAAACAAGACGCCAAATTTATACACAAATTTATTGAATAAATGAATAATCTTCAGAGAGTTAACTATGTATGTGTAGAATCATGATCAGGTTAATTGATAATCTTTGGCAACTATCCTTGCTAGTTGGACTGATGAGCAGTCTTAGTTCAGCTGTTCAACCGACTTGGCAAGTTGCAAGAGCCACCGAAATGCCAATAATTGATGGGCAAATTACTGACGAAGTCTGGGCTTATGCTCCTGCGTTGACATTATCAATTCAAAAGTCGATGGGCAAAGACATGGGACAAGAAATAACAAAACTCAGACTACAGGCTGTCTACACAGACACTGAATTAGCGATTCTGGCTATTTGGGCTGATGGAACAGAAAATCGAACCTATAAAACTTGGGTCTGGGATTCTTCCAAATCTCGGTACAAAAAAGGACGAGATTTAGAAGATATTTTTTCCATTGCTTTTCCAATTAAAGGCTCATTTACTGGCGACATGTTGTCCCCGATCGAAGTCGAATGGGATGTTTGGCATTGGAACGCAGGACGAACCGATGCTTCGGGTTATGCATTTGATCGTCGACATATTCATACATTTAAGCAACCTAAAGGTCGAGCGAAACAAATTTCAACATCAAGTGGGAAAAAAATTTGGTTCGCGAACCCAACCGATCAAGGTTATCCACCAATGTTACTAAAATCTAAACCAAAAACTTTTGAAGGTCAAAGAGTCCTCTCATTTATTGCTACTTTACCTACACAAAGCCAAGCAGATGTCCAAGCCAAAGGCGTGTGGGTAAATGGTCGATGGCAACTAGAACTAAAACGTAAACTCAACACCAGACAACTTGATGATATAGCCTTCAAAACCGATGAAATTTACCCTACTGCTATTGCTATTTTTGATCGCTCTGAGGGAGGTCGACACAGTTCCTCACCAGTAGTAGAAATGACCTTTCGACAATAAAGAGTGGCTAAAATTTTTTCTATTTGCCTCAAACCAAGGTTAGTAATAATTTAAAAATTCTGTTCAAGAAAATCTTCAATTACCCCACTTGGTAGAGGTTCGCTTACTGCACGCACATTAGCCTCTAATTGCTGACGATTAAGACTCCCGATCGGGTTTCCGTGTAACCGTAAATCTCGCATACAAAACTGTAGGGCAACGGCTAGCAGGCTAACTTCATGTTCTAAACACCACTGTCTCATCTTAATCGCACGTTGAACCTCTTTATCATTAGGGTCTTTATCTGATAAATCCACTCCTGTCAGTAAACCACGTTTAATCGACCAACCATTTAGAATACCAATATCATTCTCTGCGGCTGCTGGTATGACTTGTTCGGCAGCAGTTTGCCCAAAAAGATTAAAGTCATTGAAGGTCAATAGGACATCGAGTTCACCAGTTTCAATAGCCTTCAAATGAAACTGGTGGGGATTCATGGCATAGCCAACATTGTGACTTAGCCCACGATCTTTTAACCTTAGCAAACCAGAAAAAGTCCCATCTTTTTCCAGTGTGGGGTCAAGATCATGAGGATCATGAATAGAGAGTGCGTCAAAATAATCGGTTCCTAATAATTCTAGTTGTCTTTCAGCATTAGCAATAGCATAATCAGCGGAATAATCGACATCGTTTCGTTGAGTGTAATCGAGGTGATCCCACTCATATCGGCGTTCACAACAAACTCTGGCCGAAATGATGATTTCATCTCTCTGAATGACACCTCGTTTCAAAGCAACTCCTAACTTCCGCTGAGAATCTCCATAACAAAGAGCTGTATCGAAATGATTAACGCCAATATCAACAGCAAAACGGATTAGTTCACAAGCTTCATCATCAGACACTGGCCCAAAGTGGTTACCAAAACCTTGTGTACCGAAAGGCACTATCGGAATTGAAATTCCGCTTTTGCCCCATCGTCTACGGGGCAGGTTAAAGGATTTTGACATAGATTACTCCTTAGATATTGATAGATATTGATTTTGAAAATCAATTGATCAGATTTAAATAGCTAATAGATTAAAGGCCTATCATTTACATTGTAATACAGGTAAGCAAGAAATTAATATTATTGAGAACCTGACAGGAAACTATAGTTGGAAAAAATCGAAAGTTATACGCTGAAATATTCATCGAATACCAGACATCATTCTTTGATGTAAGCAATATAAAAAGTGTCCTGCTAAGAAAGTAATGAAGATTTTAGGTCAAATGAAACATAACTTGATAATTATATTTCTCTAATCAACTGACGTAAAAAGTCTATATCTCTGGTGGTAGCATGATTATAATCGTAGCGACTTTTAGCTTGACCATGAGAAGGATTTAGGCAAATCACGGGGCTAATACCATCGCTAATAACTTGTTTCGTAATCTCTATTACTGGCCAAGAAGCATCAGATAAAGTTGATTTCCAATACAATTTTTGACTATCATCTCGGAATTGTCCACCCTTTAAATGATAATAGTGAATCAGTTCCTTGAGCTGATAATAGACAGCTATCGTCGGAAAAGTTCCCATTTGCCACAAATTCTGGACATCCCAAGTCAGAGCAACCGATTTAGGCCGATCAAGAAGTTGAAAAAAATCGATAATCTCTTCTGGATTTGAGAAGATACAATTATGGGCTTCATTTTCTACAGTTATGCTGCGGAAAGGCTGAGGAGTGAAGCAAGAAAAATATCCTTCTTGAAGCCTATCAATGGCCGCAACATATGATGGAATCAGCCAATTATGTTTTTGTTGCAGGTAATCAATGCTGTGGTTGATCATTTTTCTGTTGGCTGTTTTAGCTGCCAACAAACGTATGATTCGAGGTTGAAAAATTTTAGCAATTTCGATCAGATGATTGATTCTCTCTAAATAACTAGCTTGAAAAAATGACTGTCCCAATTCAATATTTCCACCGAATAAAGCCGTAGATAGACAGTAGACCGACAAATTTCTTTTGTCAATTTGTTGTGCAGCCTCTTTGGCCTCATCAACAGTCAACTCTATAATGGTTTTACCCCAGATTCGGTCTTTTAAGTCTAAGCAATTAATACCCCACAAGATATGTTGATCCAACGCCGTTTCAAATGATGAACCAGCCATTGAATTGAGGATACTTATAACAACTTTTTGCTGATTGGATACTTTCTTTATTGACATTCTAATTCTACTAATTAGTAAGAATGATCATTAGTAATAGAGTTTAATTATCAATCTCCCAATCAGGTAATCCTAAGGGCAATGGTTTAGGCTGTGGGCATGTACTAGTCAGCTCGATATGTCGGCCTTCTACTGATGCTTGATGCAAAGCATGAATAATTTCGATAACGTGATAGCCCATTTCACCACCAGCTCTGACAGGTCGGTTATTTCGAATTGCTGTCGCCATATCAGCAACACCAACCCCACGCGAATTCTGATTGTAACCATAAGGAGAATCGATTTCGACAAAATCATCTTTGGCAGACGGACGAAAATAAATAGCACCACCAAAATTATTGGGATCAACACACCGTAGCGAACCTTCCGTACCATAAATCTCAATGTGTGGTAGGTTGGTAGAATGAACATCGGAACTAATTAACATTGTTCCTATGACACCAGAATCAAAATCCATTACTCCAGCGAAATGTGTTGGGGTTTTGACCAACTCTTTGAATTCCTGCTTTTCTCCCCATACATTTCTGGTTGAAGCAGTAACACGACGAATTGGCCCCAAGAGATGGATTAAAGCATTGAGGTAGTAAGGACCACGATCAAAACTCCATGTTACGCCAAAGTCGAAGAAATTAGTACTATAAAAGTTGGCGTATTCAGTCGATATTGGTTCAGTAGTTTTTACCGTTGGCTGACGGAAGGCCATTAAACAGGCAGAGGCAGCTACTGGTTGACCGATACTCCCTGCGTCAATAAATTGGCGAGCGGCTTGCCAAGCACCGCCAAAGAAAGTGTCAGGACCAGAACCAACGTACAAGCCGTTTTTATTAGCTAATGACAACATCTTTTGTCCTTCTGCTAGATGGACCGCCATTGGTTTTTCGTTATAAACACTTTTCCCGGCTTCCAAGACAGATAAGGCCACAGGACCATGAGCGCTATGTGGTGTTAAATTAATTATAATTTCGATCATAGGATCAGCTAATATTTCTTCAACCGAGTAAGCTTTGGCAATTCCAAATTCATCAGACCGGGCTTGGGCTGCATCAATACGTTGATCAGCTACAGCTAAGATATCAAAAGCTGAGAAATTCAGGCTATTTTTTAGATAGGTGCCACTAACCATACCACAACCGATAACACCGACCGAAGTTGGACCTGAAGATGTATTTTGGGACATTTTTCACCTTCCATGAGCGATATAAGCTTAGTATTAATAAATCTATTCTATTATCGTAGTTCAGTTTAAATGGGCGTATTTTACTTTTTGAATCAACCCATTATTAGAGATAAAAGAAGCCCGTACTATAACAATCAAATAAAAAACCGTCAAGTGATGGGATGTTTTATCTCAAAAGGGAAGTAAATTTAATTTCTCAGAACGGTTTACAGAACAACTGACAGTGTATAAAATCGAGCCTGTTTTTTCAAATTATTGACTAGCCGATCTGCCTGATTCCAACCATTGAACCATATCCAAGGGGTAATGTTTTTTAGCTTGCTCATAAATATGAATTGATTCCATAGAAAAAAATTTTCGTCCTAAACCATCTTGACCACGATTGAAAAAGCTTTCGTCTGATTGCCAAAAATTTTGATCGCTATTGGGAGCTAAGTCGCTGGCATTCGCCTTCATATAATCAAAACTAGCGAAGGTTGATAGCCAGTGACAATCTTCCATGGTAATATCAATTTGTAATAAACGGGCTAATTTCCACATTTCTATTGATAAGTTGGCTTTCAAATCACTGTAGTGTATTAAGATGACATTGGGTAAATTTCTGGCAGGCCAAAAAGTTTGAAGGTGATGCCAGCCAATATTCTTTTCTATTTCTTTCTGAAAGTAACTGTCCGGATCATGCAAAAAAGGAGTCTGTAATTTTTGATCCAAAGACGATTCAATAGCAACTCGATCCGAATTTTTATAATGATGGTAAAGAGAAAAAAACTGGTCTAACGGATTTCGACCAACGAAAATATAATTTACATATTCAACATAGGGCAGTCCATCAAATGGAGTATGAGTTTTGATAAATCTTCGGTGTGTCTGTGCTTCATATTGAGCTAATATTTGTTCAATTGGTTGTGATTTTTGGTCTAACCAAGGAGAAATTTTTGCTAGTGGTTGACCAAGTTTCACAGTACGAAAAATTAACAAAGCGCAAATCATCTGTGTCCAAGTAGTTCCAGATTTAGGTGGGGTAGAAATTATAATATCGTTTGGCCGAAATTGAAAATTATCCCATCTTGAATTATCCATCATCAAGCCTTGATAATCCATCATTCTATGACCACTGAAGTTTAGCATTTTAGATGTTCCTGTTTAAGTTTATTGTGCTTGCCAAATAGCTCTACCGTTTTGCTGCGTCTCCAATTGTAGAATTCCACCCATTTGTCGGAATAGGTCTGTCTGCGTCTTAGCCTGATCTTCTGATTCTTGAGGGTCAGTGTTGAGGTTATAAAGCTCAAGTGGTTCAAAAGGATTATTGTGCAATAACTTTATGTTTCCTTTTCGTACAGCGTGTTGGTTAAGACCTAAAAATGATTTCCCTCCCTCTTTTCGGACCCAGTAGAGGATACGTTCAGCAAAATTTTGTTGTTTACCTTGCAAAGTAGGCCAGATAGAACAGCCTTCAATATTATGATTTATCGGCACATTTGCTACCTCACAAAGTGTCGGAAAAAGATCCATCAACATGGCTACTTGGTTAGTTACTTGTCCTGCGTCAATTTGGCTTGGCCACATAACACAACTTGGAACACGAATACCACCTTCGTACATTTGCCCTTTTGCACCACGTAACACCCCGTTAGTAGCCCCAACATTCAATTGCCCCCCGTTATCAGACGTGTAAATTACCAAAGTATTAGATAATTGCTCTGTCTTTTTAAGTGTATCTAAAACACGACCAATACCCGCATCCATGTGTTCAACCAAAGCCACATACCGAACTCGCTCCTCAGAGGCATCTGGTTCACGTTGTCGTACTCGCTCAATCCAATCTTTTGGAGGCTGAATCGGTGTATGAGGAGCATTATAAGCTAGATAGATGAAAAATGGTTCGGACGAATGATATTGACTTTGAATCAAATCAACTGCCCAATCAGAAAACAAATCAGTGGCATGTCCACAGGAATCAATATTCTCTAAGCCTTTCCGCATATAGTTCTGTTTGTGCCGCAGATGAGTGTAGTAATCGTCCATCATATCACCCAAAAAACCGTGAAAATAATCAAACCCACGTCGACAAGGATGATTTTCAGGTTCTAATCCCAAGTGCCATTTACCAATTAGGGAAGTATGATATTCATTTTTTTTCAAAAGTGAAGGTAATGTTACCGCACTTTGATTGAAGTAGCCCCAACTATTTTCAGGATGGGTACGGATAACTCCAGGCACACCAACCCTATCAGGATAACGACCAGTCATCAAAGAAGCTCGGCTAGGTGAACAAACTGAGGAATTTGCATAAAATTGGGTGAATCGGATGCCATCCTCAGCAATACGATCGATATGAGGGGTTCGGACATACGGCCCATTGTGAACAGAAACATCACCATAACCATGATCATCGGCCAAAATAAGCAGAATGTTAGGTGAACGTGCCATTAGGTGAGTCCTCTTTGTTACTTTTAACGATTGATTTAATATATGGGATTATAATGGCCTCTATTTGTGAAGTCAATCAGCATCTGATCCCATTACTTATAATAACGGTATTTAAATACCCTAATTCTATCCGATATAATTACTCACATGCATACGACAGAAAAAACTTAGAGGAAATAAAACAAATGGATTATCAATTTTTCCGACAAAATGGTTATGTTTCTTTAGGTCAAGTTCTGACTGGAGAAGAGCTGGTTTATTATATTGATCTATTTGACCAAGATAGAATTGAAAAACAAATTTTTTGGTTTGATTATAGCAACCATCAGACAGTCAATTACGATGTTTTAGCCAGCACACCGGAATTCGACCAACTGATTCGACATCCAAAATTAATGGGACCAATAGCTGAATTAATGGGTGGAGAACTGTGTTTCTCAGAAATTGGGCTGCGACATATGGCTCAATACGAAAGCATCCCCAAGTACTGGGCTTGGCATCGAGATGGTAAGCATTTGATGGAACATCCACTGCGAATGAGGCATATCCATCTAATGTTGTATTTGGCTGATGTGAATGAGACTACACACTGCTTTTCAATTTCTCCGGAGTCAGTTGATGATACGATTTTAGAAAACAAGGATGCGCAACTAAAAAGAGGAGGAATTCACAACCTATATGGTCCCGCCGGTACAGCTATACTGTTTAACTATTCAGTACTGCACTCAGCCACAGTACGAGTAACGAAAAAAGAAAGAAAAACAGTGCAAATCTACTACGGGCATATTGATCAGCCATATATGGCAAACGATTCAATTATTCCTGCTGAATTTTGGAAAAATCATGACGATCCCGAGGTTCGTGCTTTTTACAGTATCATAAACAATAAAACTCAGAAGTACTTGGATCTAGCCGGTACGAAGAACCGCCCAATCGAACAGGTGGCCGAAATTTTGTACGAGTTAGACTACAAGAATCGCTAATCCCGATAAGAATAAGAAGTTATTGGGCGTTGGTTACTTGGCAACGAACTGGTTTTTTGACGTGATATACACGAAATTGATTCGTTTTAGCAGGTACACTAGGCGATGTAATATCGACGTAAACTTGATCTTCCACCACTTCCACCGGATAGGTAGCAATTTGACACTTTTTGGGCCAAATACATTGACCCGTTCTGACATCAAATTGCCATTGATGGATCGGACAAATAACAACATCATTTTCTAATCCACCGGCGTGTAATATCCCACCACTATGCGGACAAACATTATCAACAACATAGAATCGGCCATCAACATTGTGGACACCCAAAAAATGTTCTTCTACCATTAAGCCAACACATTCCCCCACCGGCAACTCATCCACACCAATTAACTCAACAAAGTTACTATTAATCTGGGGGGAGGTCGACTCAATTTTTCTCATAAATACGGACCAAAGTTAGATATTGTAATAGAGATAAATAATAAAGATAAAAATGCGATTGCATCTTTCATATGATATGATTACGAGAGGGAAAGTACCGTGACCATTGGCTTGGTCTAGGGCACTATAATAGTTTCCCTTGATCGAATATCTATATAACAAGGAGGAGACCATGAAAGGTCATCC
>CAYVHK010000095.1:0-1046 GCA_964451145.1 uncultured bacterium
AGGTTTTCTCACACTTACCCAACCAAATGGAACCGAAACTACTATTAATAGCCAAATTAACGGTTTGGCCATCGTTGAACAAGTTGGCGTACTACAATCAGACAATAGTATTTTGTCTAATTCCTCCGGACAAGTAAAAGTCAGTTTTGTGGTGCCATTAATTGACGGAGGCATAGCTGAGGTTAAATTTACTGCTGTCCAAGAGCTGCAAGCAGCTTTTGAGATTTTGCCAGAGTTAAGATTATCTGTGGATGGGGCCAAGCCCGGGGAATCCGTAACCGTCAACGGTTCCAGTTACCGTTCAGAGGATATAATTTCAGTTTCATTGGACGGGGCTAAGCTCGAAACTACACCATCAGTTATTAAAACGGACAAACGTGGTAATTTCGATGCCATATTTGTTGTTCCACCAGAGTTGCCGGGTGGAACTGTAACTATTACGGCTACTGATAGTGAAACAAAAGATGCTAAGGAAACGCCAACAATTGCCAATCAATTAACAATTCTTGGCATTTTGGATACACCTGTTATTGGTGCACAATTTAAACCTGGTGATACAATTAGTATAACGGGAAAAGGACTTAGTGCTAATGAAACAGCCGTGATATCTATCGGTGGTGTTGTAATAACAGATCAAAGTTTTACTACCGAAGCTAACGGAAGCTACAATTTTTCAGCTACGGTACCACCACTGTCCTCTGGCTCACATAAAGTTCGTGTTTCGGCTGGTACCAACATCGCCGAAAGTAGCATCTCCATTACTGCCACACCAGTTACTATTTCGCCGACCGAAGGTAGCGTTGGTACTAAAATAGATATCCGAGGTAGTGGTTATAAAGCCAATTCTCCGATATCTGTCAGTATTGGGTTTGTGGAAGATGTAACATTCGGCAATGTTTCTGCAAACGGTGAAGTGTCGATGGAGTATATAATTTCTCGACCACAGTCACCGGGACAAAAAACACTGACTATCAATATAGGTGATGAGAAATTCTACAAAGGATTTAACTATCAACTGGATGCTGAGGGGCCGGCTATTCTCAAGG
>CAYVHK010000095.1:1056-1388 GCA_964451145.1 uncultured bacterium
ACGATTTTGATATAGCTAAACGTGGTACATATAAATTTGGTGATTCATCAGAGACGACTTCCTTTGATTCTGGCGATTTGTACAATGATGGGATACACCGAGACGAAGATGCCAACGATGCGGTCTGGGCTATTCCTTACCAGATACCAGCTGGCATAACAACCAAAGTTGATGGACTACCAAGCGTTGTCCCGATTCAAGTTACTTTGTTTGACGCTTTAGGTAATACTACTACTCAAGAAACTGAATTGCCTATTCAGATAGATACAGTAGCCGAAATTAAGAAACTAAATGTCAGTGGGACTGGCAAATACAAAGTTGGAGACCGAATC
>CAYVHK010000095.1:1398-17383 GCA_964451145.1 uncultured bacterium
GTTACCGGTAAAGAACCATTAGTTCAAGGCATGTTTGCTAATCAGTATCGGGCTAACTATACGTTCCGAGGTGGTGATCGGGCATTAAATGCTAAATTAACAATTGAATTAACGGATCAGTACGGCAATGTTACCACTCGGGTTGCTGAAAATTCAGTTACAATTGAAGAGGTTTTACAGCTAAATCGAGTTAGCTTACCAACACGTTTGCATAGTGGAGATAGCTTTCATGTTGAGTTTTCTTCTAGTTCTGATGTGACACCAAGTTTGGCTATTTCTGACCAACAGCTCGATAATTTAGATCAAATCGAATACAGTTGGAAACCGATTACTTTGCTTCAATACAGAGCCTTGGAGCCTGAAGAAACTTCATCCTTAGTTGGTGGTTTGACTATTATTGAACCAACAAAAACGGTTGATGGTGAATCCGAAAGTGAAGAAGAGATAACTCACTACATAGCATTCGCTCGTATTCCAGCCGAACTGTTATTGAGTAGTCAGATGCGTTTGGTTCGTTTGACCATATCTGATGTATCAGGTAAATCTCAGACGGCAGAGATTCCGGTCGATTTCTACGGATTATCTACTTTTACGCTTGATATCCCAGCTGGTATTAGTATGCTCCATTTACCTTTGTCCATAACTGCTGTTAACGGCAAAAAAGGCGAAATCAAAACTATTGGCGATTTTTATCAGGTTTTAGGTGGAGTCGAAAAGGTTAATTTGCTTATTACCTATGATCATCAGAAAGGTGTTTGGCGCAGCTATTTGAGTGAATTAAATCGAGACAGCCAAGCAGATCGCTTAATCGAAGATGATCTTGGTATTATCACTGTTTTGAAGGAACCTGTGGTTCTTGAATTACACGGTCGGTCGCTTGGCACTAATAGCATTGGTACCATTCATCTGAACAAAGGGTTGAATCATATTGGTATTCCTCTGAAGAATCATCAAGTTAGTACTGTAAGCGACTTATTCAATTTGGATGGTATCAAAGGTAATGCCACCGCTATAATCGTACCCGATGAAGGAAAATTCAAGGTAGTAGCAGCCAAAGGTGATGATGGAGATATTCCTGTCACCGGAGGACAATCGTTTATCATTACAGCTAAACGTGATAGTCAAGTACGAATTAGTGGTTTGAGTTGGTCAAACGCATTCCGAAACAAAATGATCTCCGCTCCATCTATATTACCTCAAACAAATACTCCGCTGTTAGTATTGAACGGCCGGTTGATTGACGAAGGTCAACAGGTTCTAGATAATAAAATTGAATTTACAGTTAGACGGCTTAGTGGCATCCAAACAGGCATCGATTATTGGCAAAGTCAGGCTATTTTTAATCTAGAAGCAGAAACAAAGGCTGATGGCACTTTCACAGCAACTCAGGTGAATTTCCAAACAGAACAAGCTGTTTCGATTAATGATATGTTGCAGATTGAAGTTATTATAAGTGGTAGTCAGCTAAAGGTATCACCGGTAATTTATCAGGTAACTAGCACTGATATGCGCGATGGTTTAATTTCACTACCAGACCTAGTTGCTTACCAAGTACCTGAGTATAGCGCGCTAGGTCGTAACTATCCAAATCCATTTAACCCCGAAACTTGGATTCCTTATCAACTTGCGACGGACAGTCAAGTCGAACTGACAATTTATGATAGTAGTGGCCTACCAGTCAGAAAGATTCAGCTTGGTTATCAAACGGCTGGCCATTACATAACCCGTCAGAGATCTGCTTATTGGGATGGTCGCAACGAAGTTGGTGAAACCATCAGTAGTGGCATCTATTTTTACGTCCTCAAAATAGATAGTGCCATTGAAAGCCGAACATTTAGTCAAAAGATGATAGTTATTAAGTAAAGAAAATGCTGTTATCAGATAAAGACATTATTCGGGCTATGGAGTCTGGGAGAATAAACATTTCGCCTGTACCTGATTTAGCAAAGCAGTTAGGTTCATGCTCTATCGATCTTCATCTCGGTAATACTTTTCGTATATTTGAACACAGTAAGTATTCTCATATTGATCTTCGGTCGGATTTCAGTGTCAATGAACTTATGAGAAAGGTTGAAATATCTGATGGTGATGCTTTCATTATTCAACCAGGGGACTTTGTGTTGGCTGCTACTCGTGAAACCTTAGAATTTGGCGATGATATCATGGGAAGACTGGAAGGACGTAGCAGTTTGGCTAGAATTGGTATTATTGTTCATAGTACTGCTGGTTTGTTTGACCCTGGTTGGGTGGGGACTGCTACTTTAGAACTGGGTAATTTGGGACGGATGCCGGTGAAACTTTATCCTGGTGATAGAATTTGTGCTTTCACTTTCCAACAATTGTCTTCGCCAGTTCAAGTACCTTATAAAAATAAAAGTGGTAACAAATATGCTGGTCAAGTTGAGCCAGAAGGTAGTCGCTTTAGCCACGACTTTCAATCCCCTGCCTGATTTTTTTACGACCTTCTGTCATTTTTCAATAATTCGTGCTATACTTGGGAATCGATCAAGCTCTTGGATTGGCATGTAAATTGCCGGTGATTAAAGAGGTGTCAACTAGCACAACCAATTTTCTGGTCGTGACTTTCACAACTTCGTTAGGAGGTCTGCACTAAAAGATGAGCGTAAAATCAAAATTAGAATATATTTGGCTGGATGGTTTTGAGCCAACCCAAAGCCTGAGAAGCAAAACACGTATTGAGAAGGAGTTTTCAGGCAAATTAGAAGATTGTCCACTTTGGAACTTTGATGGTAGTTCGACTGAACAAGCTTCGGGGGATGATTCCGATTGTCTGCTGAAGCCAGTAGCGATATTTCCGGATCCTGATCGGCGTGATGGTTATCTAGTCATGTCGGAAGTCTTGAATGCTGATGGCACACCACATCAGTCTAATGGACGAGCAACCATCGAGGAGGATGACAGTGACTTCTGGTTTGGTTTTGAGCAAGAATACTTTTTATGGAATCCTGATACAGATTTACCGCTTGGTTTTCCTGCAGGGGCTTTCCCAGCACCGCAAGGCCCGTATTACTGTAGTGTTGGGGCCAAAAACACATTTGGTAGAGATATCGTTGAAATTCATCTTGATCAGTGCTTAGATGCAGGTCTGAATGTTGAGGGAATTAATGCTGAAGTGGCAACCGGGCAATGGGAGTTTCAGATCTTTGCGAAAGGTGCCAAAGAAGCTGGCGACCAAATTTGGGTGGCTAGATACTTAGCTGAAAGAAACGCTGAACAGCATGGTGTTGCTATTAACTGGCATCCAAAGCCAATCAAAGGGGACTGGAACGGTTCTGGGATGCACGCCAATTTTTCCAATGGTATAATGAGAACTTCGGGAGAAGAATCTATATTCACGAAAATTTGTGAAGCTTTTAGCGAAAACATCCAAAAACATATATCCGTTTATGGTGCTGACAACGATCAGCGTTTAACCGGTTTGCATGAAACCGAATCTATTGATTCTTTTTCTTATGGTGTGTCTGACAGAGGTGCTTCAATTCGGATTCCCGTTAATACAATTGACGATGGCTGGAAAGGACGCCTTGAGGATAGAAGACCAGCTTCTAATGGAGATCCTTATAAAATTGCGGCGGCTATTATCGGCACCACAAAAACTGCTTGCTAGAAACCGTAATTTTATAATTAGTGGGCTGAATGAATTGCCGGGGGGCCAATGAAAAAATTAGAGTGTATTATCCGTCCCTTCAAACTTGAAGAGGTTAAGGAGTCTCTGACCAGCATCGGTGTTCGAGGGATGACCGTTTCGGAAGTAAGGGGCTTTGGGAGAAGTCGTGGACATACGGAACTTTATCGTGGTAGTGAATATACCATTGAATTTGTGCCCAAATTGAAGTTAGAAGTTATTGTTGCCGAGGAAGATGTTGATCGTGCAATTGAAGTGATTCAAGAATCAGCGTCGACAGGAAAAATTGGTGACGGCAAAATTTTTGTTCTTCCAATTGATGAAACAGTTCGAATCCGAACAGGAGAGAAAGGACCGGCTGCAATTTAACTTTTATTATAAAAAATAGGATCGATAATTTTTTAAAGGCTTGCTAAAGATAGCAAGCCTTTTTTGTGAAAAACAGTTGCTAAATACCTATTCCTGGCCACTGCTGATCGGAAGAAGTAATATCAACTGTGATACCATCAGGATCTTCGACCTTGAAGGCAGTGTCTTGGAGATCGCGTGGATTTAGTACCTCTTCCCCCCCAAGACCATCTGAAAAAATCTGAAATCCCATAGCCAAACAGCGTTCAGCAGCTTCTACTAAATCAGGCACACAAACTCCGATATGTAAGTAGTCTAGCATGCCGCTAACATGCTGGGGTCGTTCAGGTCCGTTGTGCTGAAAAACACGAAAATTATGAAATCCATCGGTTAAATCAAAACAGCTTTTGGTCTGCTGGCTAATTTGTAACCCCAGAGCATCCCGCCAGAAAACAAGACTTTTCTCTAAGTTTGTACACCGAACTCCAATATGAACCAACTTAGTATTCGACATTCAATTCTCCCATAATTGTTTAATCTAAAATCATTAGATTCTAGCATAAGTTGACACTAGAAAAAAAAAAAATAGAGGACCGAATTGTGGTATTGAAATTTCCGTCAAATTATATTATGATTGGGTTTGATATCGACTTAAATAACCGGAGTAAGACATACAATAATTCGAATGAAAACCTGGACCTCTTGCAAGAATGTGTTTGATACTTCCCCTGAGAAATTTGGTGAACTTCGTTCATCGAACGACTTGCTAACCAACCCAGAAAAACTCCGAAAACGAATCGCCGAAGACGGCTATCTGCTTCTGAGAGGATTACTAAATGTAGATAAAGTCAGGGCGGCACGAGATGAATTATTAATCAAAATGGAACGCTCAGGGACGGTTAGTGATGATTATCTGCTTAGTGAAGGAGTTGATCTTACTCTGAAAAACGAAATAGATCAAGCTGCTCCTCGGGAAGGAACGGCAGTCAAGAAATTAACCCAAAGTGGGGAAATGATTGATTTTTATGACCAATTTTTTGGTGAACCTGCTCGTGCCTTTGATTTTATTTGGGTGCGGATGGTTAGTGTGGGTACATCTACTGGGTGTCATTATGACTGGGTTTATATGGGACGAGGTTCAAAACACTTGCATACTAGTTGGACTCCTCTGATGGATATTCCTAGGATCGAAGGTTCTTTGGCTATTTTAAAAGGTTCTCATCAATTCAGTCAGTTAATTTCTACTTACGGTTCGATTGATGTTGACGATGAACGGAGCAATCAGAAATTTGGTGGTTGGTATACCCAAGATCCGGTGGAAGTACAGGACCAATTTGGTGGAAAATGGTTGACAACTGACTTTAGGGCTGGTGATTTACTTCTGTTTTCCATGCACACTATGCATTGTTCCTTAGATAATAAATCGCCTGATAACCGAATTCGGTTGACATTAGATACTCGTTATCAACCGGCGTCTGAACCGGCAGACGAGCGATGGATTGGTACTAATCCTATCGCTCACGGCCCAACGGCTAAACGACGCTAAAAAACTTTTTATTTCTAATCTTGAAAAAGTAATATAGCTATCAGGTTAGATAGGGATTGTAATGGACCCAATAATTCAGCCAATCTTAGAAAAAGCTCTGGCTAACCAACGCCTCGATTTTCATGACGGTCTTGCTTTATTCAAAAGTTATGACCTAATTTCCATTGGAAATGCTGCCGACCAAGTACGCCAACGCCTCCATCCCGACGGTTGTGTTACCTACATCGTGGACCGAAATATAAACTATACCAATTGGTGCTACGTCGATTGTGATTTTTGTGCTTTTTATCGGCATAAAACCGATCCTGATGCTTACGTGATGTCTCGCCAGGAACTTGGACAAAAAATAGAAGAAACCTTAGAACTGGGTGGTGTGCAAATTTTGTTACAAGGTGGTTTACATCCAACATTGAAATTGGATTGGTACGAGGATCTACTTCGTTGGATGAAGTCCAACTATGATATTCACATTCACGGCTTTTCACCACCGGAGTTGGATTGGTTTGCCAAAATTAATAAAATTTCTCTAGTGGAAACGCTAACTCGGTTGCGAGATGCAGGACTTGGTTCCATTCCAGGTGGTGGTGCAGAAATTCTAACAGATTATGCTAGAGAAACAATTAGTAGGAAAAAGTGTACTGCAGAAGAGTGGTTAGAAGTTATGAGACAGGGGCATTTGATTGGTTTACGGTCTAGTGCAACTATGATGTACGGGCACGTAGAAAGTTATGCGGATCGAGTAATACACTTACTTCGACTACGTGAACTTCAGGATGAGACCAGTGGTTTTACAGCCTTCATTTGTTGGTCCTTACAACCTAATCATACTCAACTGGAACATCTACCACCAGCTGGTAGTTTTGAGTACTTAAAAACTTTGGCTATATCCCGACTGATGCTAGATAATTTCGATAATTTTCAGTCTTCTTGGGTCACGCAAGGGCCGAAGATCGGTCAGCTATCACTTAAGTTTGGTGCTAATGATATGGGGGGTACAATGATTGAAGAGAATGTGGTTAGTCAAGCTGGAACTGTTTACTGTATGCCAATGGAAGAAATTGAACGAGTAGTTGGTGAATTAGGCTTTATTCCTAAGCAACGTGACTTTTTTTACCGACACCTCATCTAAAATTCAGTGGACTTCATTACCTCTCTTCTGGAACATTCGGTTGTTCGTCATGCTCTCCTAGCTTTTACTGGAATTTTTGCCGGTTTTCTTAATTCAGTAGCTGGTGGTGGTTCGTTGCTAACTCTCCCTGTTCTAATTTTTCTTGGACTGCCTGGTGCCACTGTGGCAAATGGTACGAATCGTTTGGCCATTATGTTGCAGAATATTGTTGGAGTGGCCGGTTTTCGTCGGAAAGGAATTTCTGACTTTGGTTACGGATTCCTAATTACTTTACCTGCAATGTTGGGTGCTGTTGTAGGCGCGCTGTTAGTTATTAAACTAGGAAAAATTGACAAAAGCGGTGTTATTTTCAATCGAGTTTTAGCAGGAGTTATGATTGCGGTGTTAGTTGTCACACTAGTTAATCCGCTTCAACAATTTCAAAAACAGATCGAAAATATCAGCCGAACCCGAAAAATTACAGCCAGCCTGATTTTTTTTATCCTCGGCATCTATATGGGATTCATTCAGGCCGGTGCAGGGTTTATGATTATTGCAACGCTTACTATCGTTAATGGTTTTGATTTAGTGAGAACCAATGCCCTCAAGATGTTGGTGGTACTTTTCTGCACATTGGTAGCTTTGGCAATTTTTATTCGAGAAGGTCATGTCAACTGGGGCTTTGGTATCGCTCTCGGATTAGGTAACGCTATAGGAGCTTGGATTGGTAGTCAATGGGCGGTTGAAAAGGGCGATAGGCGAATTCGAATCGTTCTCGTTTGTGCTGTTCTGGTTTTTTCCACTCGCCTGATTTGGAAGAGTTTTCTGGCTACCCAATAGGCATTTATGAATACTGTCCAAATTTAGCCTTAGTTATTCAATCGGTACGTTGAGAAGTTCCATCTAATTTTCTCTGTTGGGCTATTTGATCAAGTAGTTGATGGACGATTTCTGGTTGCTTACGCGACAAGTCAGTTGTCTCATATGGGTCGTCGCCAATATGATACAGTTGATTATTGTTAGTTGACGCCTCATCCGTTGATATCAGTTTCCAATTCCCATACCGTAGACAAAATTGTGTGCATTTGAAATTCCAGAATAAAGTACGATTCTCGATTTTTGTACCTTCCGAAATCACTGGCCAAACATCAGTTCCATCCCATTTGGGGTCGTAGTTAGGTTGATAACCCACCAAATTGGTCAGCGTTGGCATCCAATCAGCAATGTGTAGTGGTTGATTGCAACGGCCAGCTACGATTTCTCCCCGCCAATTAATTATGGTTGGTGTTCGGATCCCACCTTCGTAAAGTTGAGCTTTTTGACCACGAAACGGCTTATTACTACCTAATCTTGGTTGTTCCTCCTGCCAGCCCGGGTATTGATCGCTATTGTGGAGTCTAGCACTCGAAATAGCTCCGTTATCAGAGGAAAAAATGATAATCGTATTATCTCGCTGGTTCAAGCATTCTAACACTTCTACTAAACGACCCACTGCAGAATCCATCTGACTGGCATAAGCAGCATATTTCTTGAATGACTGATCTTTTAAAGGATCATTGTCATAGATGAGAGATTGGGACTTGTCGAGCCTCAGCTGTGGTTCCTTAATAGGTTAATGAACGGCATTAAACGGCACATAGCAAAACCAAGGTTGATTGCGGCTTTTTAACCATTCTACTGCTTCGTTTGCAATCAAATCTGTTACGTGGCCAGATTCGTCAATTAGTTCGCAGTTACGGTGCCAAGTTTGAGAGAATTCACCACGTTTGTAAGAGTGATTGTAGGGATCAACACCACCAGCTAAACTACCATATGAAGTATTAAAGCCAAAGTAATTCGGACCGAACTGTGGAGATGAGCCAAGATGCCACTTACCAAAAAGCCCTGTATCATAACCACATTTTTTCAACGAGGTTGCCAATGTTTCGTAGCCATCTGGCAAAACGGGTGGATTAGACGGCGTAGTTGCTCGTCGTCCGAATCGTCCTGGATATCGTCCGGTCAAAAATGACACACGGGTTGGTGTACACATGGGACAAACATAGTGTTGGTCCAATTGTAGACCTGACTCCGCCAATCGATCAATGGCCGGTGTTCGAATATCTGAACCGTGATAACCGACATCACCCCAACCCAGATCATCAGCTAAAATAAACAAGATGTTGGGTTTGTTTGTTTTTAATGTGTGCTTACTCATATTTAATCACAATTTTCCCTTTAATATAATATACTGGGCAAACCGTCAACGTCAAAGCAGGTTGAGATGTTTGAAGCAAACTTTTCAGTTTATTGATTTCCAATTGTTACGGGTTGTTTTTTGCTACGGTACAAAAATTTTATTAAGAAAGAACTGGATTTTCTGAACGAGGATCTGTGTCGTGGATGTATCGGCCGATCGTTATTTGGGGCTAGATCTGGGAGATCAACTTTTTTCTGTCTCCAACCATTGTCCACAACGTATTTTTAATGTCCTATCAACTGGTTTCATATCGGTAATTAATAGACGAAACAAACTATCATTGATTTCACTATTACGCATATTCCACATTCGATGGGTGGTATTCCCAAGTCCAACAAAAATACTATCTTCACCGATTGTATAACGCGCCCATCCCCTTTTGAAAAAAGCTGTATTCCCCATCTATCCTTCGGAAGTAGTACTATCCGTATCTAGAATTCCGTCTGGAGTAAAATTACATTCAGGCTGAAAGGGAACACCATCTAATCCACCTTCTGTTTGGATATTCAGATCGAAGCCGTTTGATACTTCTTCTATTTGAAGTGCTACCTCCAATGGTGGTACCTGGTAAGTTTGGCGACGACTTCTTACTTCCTGCCAGTTATTCGCATCCACTGTTTCATCTATTGGTAACCAGTAGACTCCACCAAGATACTCTTTTTCAGGGTAAATTTTGTTCCGTCCTTTGTGTTTCATTCTGACCCAGTTTGCTTCAGCTTGAAATTCTTCACCTTCAAATTGACCGGTGGCAAAAAAGGTTGAACATATTTTAATCGTCAGCTCTAATTGTCCCTGTAATATTGAAAAGGGAGAAGTCAAGCCTGCAAGAGCTGTCGCACTCATTTCTTTCCGGCGGACACGCCAAATACCAGATGTTGAATAGACTTTGGTATAGTTGTGATTTAAAGGAGTTCGTTTTATGTGATTTGTTCGCCAATTAGGATGACGAATAAAATTAGATAAGCATACTAATCCGTTACCACTTTGTTTAATTAGCCAATCTGCAACAGAAGCAAAAAAACCATTACCATCAATATGAAACATGGCATGGAAGCCATCAGCTAAAGTAGTTGGGACTGAACAGTTTCCGCGATCCTGTCGACGTGAAATGCTGGTTACTACAGTAGCATCGTTATGAATTAAGTGATAGTTAAAGTCTAGGTTTTTTCGAACAGGCTTTAATAATAAAGGTTGGTCTAAAGCTTCAGAAGACAAGATAAGCGCCCGATTAACAATAGCATTATAAACTCCTGTCCTTCGTTCACTGTATTCACCATCTGCATTAATATCTATGCTTTCTTTCAAGTACGAATTAATCGTATCCTGCAGTTGCAACTCAGGATAAAGTTTTTGGGTCATGGCCAATGCAGCCAGAATTACCCATCGATGGTTAGGCGTATAAAAGCCGCCTTGTACAATACACTTGGCCCCTGAATAAATGAGTTCTCCTAAAGATGCGGCAATTTTTTGCGCACCTTCATCTTCTTGGGATCTCGCAAATTTAATGGCTGGAGTCAAAGACTTAATAACGAAGGCCGTATCAGGGGAAGAATCGAAATTTGTGATAAGTAAATCAAAATTACCAGAGGGACGCCTCGTACGACGCCCAAATTCTCCAACTTCTAAGATACGTTTTAATAAATATTGATTATGAAAGAACTGGGATTCTTCCAATAAATACCCACAACTCAACATGGAGGCCGAGGAAACACTATTTGATCCTGCTATATCATCCTTATCAATAAATCCTCCCATGTTGGGGTTTCTCGGATCTACAATCTGTCTGGATAGTAAACGTTGTATATTGTGATCCAATTGAGATATGATATCTCGGTGTTTAATCATTTTTCTATTTCCCCACTATATGGTAAATTTGCTCAATGTTTTTGTGTTAATGAACAAAGATGAAATTTATGGTTGACTTGTTGTAGTTTTTGTGAGTCGTGAATGACTTTTAAGTTTGTTAAAAGTCCGAATGGTCTTGAACTCTCTTGATTGTGTTACAGAATAATTGTATTAAAAATGGTTTATTAACCCGATATTAGAATCTCCAAAAGGTACCTTATAACTGGTTCGAATAAAAAGTACGAGGAATGAATGATAAAAACACCTCATTGAATTGGAACTAGATATTGCTAGTATGTCGATTTCTTTCTAACACCAAGCAATTCATGACAGATAAAACCCAATTCGATGCTGTAGACCGTTATTTTCGCTTAGCGCTCGAATATACCAAACAAGAAAAGTTTGATCAAGCGATAAAGACCTATCAAAACGCGATTGCTATCAATCCCAACCAAGCCACTATATATAATAACCTTGGTTTGCTGTATGCCCAAAAAGGTGATTTACTCAAAGCAACCCAAGCATATCTAAAAGCGATTGAGATCAAACCAAGTTTTTCTGCTGCCCATAATAATTTAGGATTGATATATGTACAACAAAGTAGACTGAAATTGGCTATAAAGGAGTTTAAGACAGGCATTGAAAGTGATCCTAATGATCTGAATTTGCATTATAATTTAGGTTGTGTGTATCAAAATCATGATAGGTTAGAAGAAGCAATTCCTGAATTTGAACGAGTAATTGAGCTCAACCCCAAAAACGTTACTGCATACTTTAATCTTGGAGCCATATTGGAACAGCAGGGCAAGTTGGAAAATGCAGCGTTTATGTATAAGCAAGCCATCGGAGTAGCTCCTAGCAGTAGCAACACTTATTATAATCTTGGTAATACATTAGCAAAGTTAGGCCAGTTGACAGAAGCAGTCGTAGCGTTTAAAAAAGTAACCCAGATTGATCCTAGCTTTGGTAATGCCTACTATAATCTAGGTTTTTTATATGCTAAGCAGAAAAAAATGGAACAGGCGATAACAGCATACCAACAAGCACTGGAGATGAACCCAGAAGATGCTAGTATCTATTATAATTTGGGGTTTTTGTATGCGGAGCAAAACGAACTGTCAATGGCTATCGGGTTGTACAAACAAGCAGTACGGATTAAACCGGACTTTACCGAAGCTAACTTTAATCTAGGTAATGCGTATACCAAGCAGGGAAATTATGAGCAAGCAATTATAGCTTATCAAAAGGAGATTGAAATTAGTCCCGCTCACACAGACGCATTAACTAACCTCGGGCTGGTTTATTACAAAACGGGAAAAATAAATGAGGCTATACAAGTACTATCCCAGACCCTTAAGTTTAATGCGAATCATGAAGAAGCGAATAAATATTTGAGGTACTTCAAACAGCGTCAGTCTGTGGAAAGTAGATTGAACTGATGAATGTCCAAGAAAAAGGTAATATTTTATTTTGGGTGGCGCACGTTAATATTCCTAGCTATCTTTTAAATTTACACTATCTCAAACACGTCTTAGAAATTTGACTTGATTCATCAAGCCAATCAAGATACTGGTAAAAAGTAATTATTGATTCACATTGAGAAATTTGAATATAATTAATACGTTCCATAAAACTTGGATTGACGTCCTATCTTTGTTTCTACATCAGATTTCAAGAAAACTAGTTAAAATCCAAAATCGATCTAATCTAAATTTACCAAAGGATAAATATGTATAAACAGTTGCCTATATTATTCCTAACTGCTGGCTTTTTATTGGTAGCTTGCCAACCAAAGATCAATACAACTCAGCAGAGTAACCGAACTTCTGAACAGATCGAAGCCTTTGTAGCTGAAGTTTCTTGTGGTCAATGCAACTTCGAACTGGATGGTAGTGGCTGTGACTTAGCTATTCGCTTGAAAACAGTAGGCTATTTCGTGGATGGCATTAGTATAGATGATTTAGGTGATCCTCACGATGACAATGGTTTATGTAATAAAATTCGATCAGCTAAAGTTCAAGGGAAAGTCAAAGATGCTCGTTTTTTTGCAACCTCAATTGAACTCTTACCAATAGAATAGAAAAATGGAACACCTGAGAATTGCAGCGATTGGCGCTGGTGGGATGGCAACAGGTCATTTCCGCAATTTGTCTAATTTTGAAGATACTAAATTGGTAGCTATTTGTGATATTTCTGAGCAACAAGCCGTCAAGCAGTGCCAGCAATACGGTGGTAGGCCTTATACCAATTATGAGAAAATGTTGGACAGTGAGCAGATTGATGCTGTCTATATTTGTACACCACCATTTGCCCATGGACCGCAGGAATTAGCCGTTTGTCAGCGGAAGATTCCTCTATTTATTGAAAAACCGATTGCAACTCAGATGGAGCTAGCTGTGGAGATCAATCAGGCTATTCAGGAGAATAATATCATAACCAGTGTAGGTTACCACTGGCGATATCAGGACAACATAAATCGGGCTAAATCACTTCTATCAGGACAAAAAATTATTGGTGTTTTAGGGTATTGGATGAACGGACTTCCAGGGACACCCTGGTGGCGTATCCGAGAGCAGTCTGGAGGACAACATTTGGAACAGACAACACATGTTTTTGATTTGTGCCGTTATTTGGTTAATAACGATGTAGTTGCAGTTCACGGTTTCTCAACTCAGGGTAGTATGGAAGCGGTTGAAGACTATGATTTAGATGATATGAGTGTTGTTAATATTCGCTTTGCTAATGGTGTGATAGTTAATATCACTTCGGCTTGTATGCTAAAACAATGGAATCGAATAAGATTGGAACTGTTCTGCAACGGAGTCGTAATTGAGATCGAACCTTCTTTGGAGCTTGATTTTATCGATACAACTTCTGGAGATAAAAGATTTAAAGGAGGGATCTTACGTATCAACCAGAAAGAAAAAATTGAGGAATATAAGAATGATACTAGTGGTTATGTCCAAGAGGATCGAGTTTTCATCGATGCAGTCAAAACAGGAGACACATCCCAGATCAGATCAAACTATGCGGATTCGTTAAAAACCCTAGAGGTGACATTGGCCGCAAGTCGTTCATTTAAGAATGGTCAAGTCATCAAATTGAATGAGTCAGTTGTTCGTGAGTAAGAAGCAGAAAAGTTGGTGCTAGTGATGCAAGACAATTTATTAACCGATGAACAAATATATAAATTCCTTACTGAAGGATACGTTCAGGTGGAAGCTGATTACGAAGATAATTTTCATCAGCAAATTCACGATAAAATCGAGTACGTTTTTGAAAATGAAGGTAATCCTGGCAATAATATCTTACCTCGAATTCCTGAAATTCAGCAGGTTTTTGATCATCCTAAAGTGGCTGGCGCTATCAAAAGCTTGGTTGGTTGCAAATATATTATGCATCCACATCGTTACTGCCATTTAAGAGAACCACAGAGTGGCGAACAGGAGTGGCATAAAGATGATTATGTTTTTGATCAAAATGTCCGTCATCATCGTTTCCGCTGGATTATGGCTTTTTACTATCCACAAGATGTAACCGAAGACATGGGACCAACAGCTATTTTGCCAGGTCATCAATATCGAAATACCGTTTCTAGTACCGATCCAACGAAAAGTAGCGAGACCGAAATTAAACTGTGTGGTCGTGGAGGTACTGTTTTTTTAGTCAATTTTGATACTTGGCATCGAGGTTCAGCTAATTTATCTGCTCATAATAGATATATGCTTAAGTTTTAGTTCAGGCGAATGGGAGAACCAAAAAGGCCAAGTTGGAAGTGTGAAAATATAGAATGGAAATCGAACAGTAATAATCTACAAGATAAATTATCCGAAGATGTATGGAATTGGTTGTGTGGGAATATTTCACCGTCTTCAACTCTTACAGGTATAGATCAATCGCTAATTAATCAGCTAATAAGTTTGCTATCTGACTCGGAGGAAGAAGTGCGTCTGAAAGCTGGTTACCAACTTGGCCGAATGGGTCTTCCTGTAGTTGACAAACTAATTGAAGTACTGAAAGTAGAGTCTCAAAAAAATAAAGGCATGAAACTTCAAGCTAACGCTAGCAATCCGCAAGGTAGTAACCCTTCAGATCTTTATTCCGCCCATGCATTAACCAGAATTGGTCAAGCTGCGATTCCGGCCTTAATTGCTATTTTAGAGGATACCGATTGGTGGGTTAGAGCGGCGGCAGCTGATCTAATTGGTAATATTGTGCCACGAGATGAGCCTGAAACAGCCGTCGCAGCTTTGATCAATCGGCTGGAAGATCCGGTATGGTGGGTTCGTCGAAATGCTTTAGAAGCACTAGGCAATATTGGTTTTACTAATCAGAAGTTATTAAATAGTTTACTGCCTTTATTGAAAGATGAATGCGAATTGGTACGTCGCAATGCCCTAGTAACTTTAAGTAAACTGCCTCATAAAAACAATGAGCTCATTAATCCGCTGATGGAAAAACTGACACAAGATGGAGGTAGATATGTACGTTTTTATGCCGCTACTGCACTTAATTACATCAATACTAAACCTGCTCAAAAAGCACTTTTCAGTGCTTTGTTAACTTCTCGTTGGTGTAACCAAACGACCACGGTTAGCCCCTATTAGTCTGATCTAATTTAGAAAGCTTCTCAATATTAAAAATCGTTTCAGAAATTTCCAAGTACTAGAACTATGAAACTAAACCAGCAACAAATCAATTTCTTTCACACTTTTGGTTATCTAATAGTTCGGCGTGCTTTTTCGCACTTTGAAACTACCCAAATTATCGAAGCTTTCGAATGGTCAATCCAAAATTTTGGTGGTGGCATGGAGCATGATGGTTCACGTCGTACCATGTTTCCAGGTCCAATTGAGCACCACGAAAACTTATGCGCTCTGATGGATCATCCAGTTATTTTAGGGCTAATTAGTGGGGTAACAGGCGAAGAGTTTTCTGGTGATGTGGTCATCTTCAATCATGATTTGTACCATGCCTCTTTCGGTGGCGGGCAGCGTAGACGGATGTTTACAATGAACTGTACTATCAAACCCACGACAGTGGAAGAAGAATTAGTTACTCAGTATTTTCGGGACCATACTCTTGGTAGTAACAACTATGTTTCTGGATCTGGAATGTATTATCCTCGATTAATTGAGACCGCTGATGAACAACGAATGTTGCATATGCAAAGACCTAGTGAAATTCACGATCAGTTATTTCCTCATTTGGCTAGATAGGTGTTTAAACTATAATGACTGAGGAGTTTGTGTG
>CAYVHK010000096.1:0-1629 GCA_964451145.1 uncultured bacterium
AATGGATTTGGAAAATCTCAAACAACAAGCCGCTGAATTAGCTGTCGAATTTATTCATTCGGGCATGGTTATTGGTTTAGGCACTGGCTCCACAGTTTATTATGCTCTGCTTAAGCTTGGTCAACGGGTACGAGATGGACTTGATATTGTTGGCATTCCAACCTCTGTTCAAACAGCTGAAATTGCAAAAAAACAAGGTATACCTTTGTCTGATTTGTCTTGCCACCCAAAGCTTGATTTGACTATCGATGGAGCCGATGAGATTGATGTTAACCTCAATTTGATTAAAGGGTTGGGTGGCGCTTTAGTTCGAGAGAAAATTACGGCGGAAGCCTCTCAGCGACTAATTATCATCGCTGACCAAAGCAAAATTGTGCCATATCTTGGTCAAAATACACCATTACCTGTTGAAGTGATGATGTTTGGATGGAAAGTTACACAGAACAGTATCAACCAGCTTTGTACTAGAGTCGAAAGGCGGTACGAGAAAATGGAAGCTTACACGACTGATAACGGAAACTATATCCTAGATTGTTATTTCGATCAAATCACCCATGCGGTCAAAATGGAAGCGGAAATCAACAATCTACCTGGTGTAGTAGAAAATGGTTTATTCACCAATCGAGTAGAAATGGCGATTATTGCAACTAAAGATGGTATACAGCGTCAATACAAATCTTAAATGCATGCGATACTCTCAAGCCACGGTTTTTCTCATTATTATGTTTTTGATGTGTATTGGCTATGGTTCGGCAGATATAGAACTAAACTTTCTGCCACATGGAGTGTTTGTCGCTGGTCTAGGAGTCAAACAGCAATCAGTCGATCCTAGGACATCTACCACCGCTCAGATACGTGCTGGTATCTTTGACCATATTGAGATTCAAGCTGATTCCATTTTGAGAGATAAAATCATTGTAACCAAGGCCAAATTGTTAACAGAGCAAGGTAAACTTCCTCAGATAGTGGTTGGCATTTCTAACCAACGACGTTACCAACTGTTGTTCAGTAAGAGTTTAAATTTACCGAAGATTCACACACTTCAGTTCTGTTGTGGTATAAGCAATTTAGCAAATCGACAAGCGAGTAACCGGCCAATTCTGCGAAAAAACATGGATGAAATAACTATCTCAATTGGCGGACAAAAACTTACCCAACCTGTGTGGGCAGACGGTGATTTACTATTGCGCTGGTACACCAATATCACTAATGACGGCTTTTTCTTTGCTACTTTTACTACTCGATTAGTTATGAAAACCGGTATTTGGCTGGATCTTCAGGTTACTAAGAGAATAAAAAACACGGACGTCAGAGGTCAAATTTCGTGGAGTAATCAACAAATGCTAGCCGAAATTGAGTCAGTCAAACGCTTGGTTAAAAACGTCATCCGTATAAAACGACAAAAGAATAATTGATTGATCGTTGGCATTTTTTTGAAATAAGTTACAAATATTAAATTATAGACCTAACTTTTTGGTCTGTGCATACATATATGAGGAGAATTAGAAATGAAAAAACGCCCTAACATTTTATTATTTGGAATTGACTCTTTGTTAGCAACGCACATGAGTTGCTATGGTTATTTTCGGCATACGACACCGCATGTTGATCGTTTTGCTGAGGGTGGAA
>CAYVHK010000096.1:1639-17322 GCA_964451145.1 uncultured bacterium
AAAAGACTTATAGTGCTCATGTTCCAACCACTAGTGCTTATGCTTCTATGTTGACCGGCATGGATACCTTTGGCACACAAGTCGTAGCTCTACGACATAAAGGTGGTCTTCGTTCAGAAGTTACAACACTGCCCGAAATTCTACGGGAGCAAGGTTACGATACTACTTGTATTGGTTTTAGTGGCAATCCTAGTAGTCGTGGTTTTGACAATTACTTAGATTATAAATCTAGTTGGGGGAGTTGGGCCGCAGGTCGTAGCCCAAAAGCCCAAAGCCTAAACGAAGTGGCAATACCAGAATTGGAACGCCTAGCTGGTCAAGAGCAACCCTTTTTTCTATTTCTACGACATATGGATCCACACTCTCCATATTTACCCCCGGAACCATATGAACGGATGTTCTATCATGGTGACGAGTGTGCCCCAAATAATCGATCAATGGACCCGGTAATGAATTTCAAACCGTTTTGTGATTATTTTGCCACTTGGATACCACCCGGCACTACGGATGCGGAATACGTGATTGCTCAATATGATGGGGCTATCGCCTATATGGATTCTTGTATCCAATCTATTTTCAACACATTAGAAACGATTGGTATTTTGGACGATACAATTGTCATTTTGAACGGAGATCATGGGGAAACCTTATACGACCATGAGTGTTGGTTCGATCATCATGGTTTATACGATGTTACCTTACATGTACCGTTAATCGTCCGTTATCCACATAAAGTCCCAGCCGGTAAAAGGATTGGTGGTTATAATCAGCACAAAGATCTTGTACCAACTATCCTTGAATTAGCCGAAATTGATAGTGGTATTAACTTCGATGGAAGTAGTTTACTACCAATGATCGGCGGTCAGATTATTTCACATGAATCGGAAATTTACATTACCGAGTGTACTTGGATGCGAAAGCACGGATGGCGTACGCCAGAATGGAAACTGATTCGAGCCTTGGAGCCAGACTTCCACTTCAAGCCGGAAGTAGAACTGTACAACCTAATTTCTGACCCGGAAGAATACGATAATCAAGCCGAAAGTCAACCTGAAATGGTGGAGTTGCTGACAAAACGAATGAATGCCTGGATTTCAGACAGAGAATCTACCACTGGTTTAGTCAATCCGATTTTTAACCAAGGCGACTGGCATGGGCAGGCAGGAATAGGCCCCTTCAAAACTTCACAACAAGCCTACGATACACTTCATATTGGTGATCCTGGACAAGCTGCCAAATTACAAGCTCGGTCCAGAAAATAGTTTGGGTTAAGTCATGGAGGAAAGATAAAAGCAAACGATTCGTCCTAATATCTTTGTTTCTAAAAATTCCCGCTGATTGATGGGGAATGTCTCTTACATGTGTTCAATGTGTTGATCCATTTTTTCATGTCATCAACAATTAATTAATAGGGTTGGTCGATACTTTTGAGCATAGTCTAGCATATGCATGGCATTCAAATACGGCATGATCAAGATTGTTTTGAGTTGATGAAGTGGCTTATACCCATTTTCCTTTATCGAATTGATTATTTTTTACTATTCTGGAATAGGCCTACTGCCTATATCCGAGTACTTGAAAACTTACAATAGCTAGGATTAATGTGTATTTATCTGACTTCGGGGCACAAAACACTAATTCTCAAAAGGAGGAAGGCTCTTGATTATTCAAAGTAGGGGATATGCTCGAATCGGGCTAATCGGAAACCCTTCCGATGGTTACAATGGTAAAACAATTTCCTGTGCTATCAATAACTTTTGGGCTGACGTAACCCTATGGGAAAGTCCCAGTCTGCAGATTCAGTTGAATCCAATCTGCGATCCAAACGACTTTGAATCTCTCAACCAACTGTATCACAAAACCAGCGAAAACGGTTATTACGGCGGATTGAGATTGATTCAAGCCAGCTGTAAAAAATTTTACGAATATTGCCAGAAAGAACAAATCCAACTACCAAGCAAAAACTTCACAATTACCTATAATACTAACATTCCTCGCCAAATTGGGCTCGGTGGGTCTAGTGCTATTATAACAGCTATGATGAAAGCATTGATGCAGTTTTACAACTTAAGCTATGACCAAATTGATCAGCAAATCCTGCCGAGCCTGATTTTGAGTGTGGAGACAGAAGAACTAAAGATCAATGCAGGTTTACAAGATCGAGTTATTCAGGTCTATGGTGGAACTGTGTTTATGGACTTTTCAACCGAAATAATAACCAAGAGTGGAACCTACGATTTTGGTAAATACGAATACATTGATTCTACTCTAATTCCTTCGTTATTTTTGGTTTATCTTTCCACACCTTCCGATTCAGGAAAAATCCACAGTGATGTCAACTTTCGATACCAACAAAATGACTCTGAAGTAGTCTTGGCAATGCAAACTTTTGCTGACTATGCTGCGTCTTGTCGAACCGCGCTAGAAAACCACGATATTAATCAAGTAAAACAACTAATGAACAAAAACTTCGACTTACGTCGCCAAATTTTTGGCGACACCGTTATTGGCCAACAAAATTTGGAAATGATAGAGATCGCCCGTAATCACGGCTGTCCTGCTAAATTTGCCGGTTCAAGCGGTGCAGTGATTGGAATATACGAAGATTGGGCGCAACTACAGCAGTTAGGCCAAGCTTATAAACAACAGAATTACAAACTAGTTAAGTTGTCGATTGATTGTGGAAATCAGTCTCGATGTTTGAAGTGAAATAGAAACCCTTCGAATCCTCATTCCAGATAGTAGTTGAAGTGGCCAAATATTAACTAACAGGTTTAACGATTAAGGGATCTATGTTTTTCACTTAGCTTTTTCAACCCATAATCGGAAATAATTGCAGTCCTCTTTTCGTTTCTGACTTATTCTTCAAATGAACGTAAACCAAAACCTTGATTTTTCCTTGGTGGATTTCGAGTAGAATTTGGTTTGGCCTGGCAAGTTGCCACTCTTAAATTTTTTATTGCATAATTTTTCCCTTAACTATTGAAGTTAATAGTCCATTGAATCGGTATTAGAGGCCTAAAGTTAGAAAATATAACTAATTAAATTACCGCTGAATTGTCATGGATTCTAACGATCAATTCATTTCATCATGGTAAAGAAATATATTACAATTCTGTTTTTATTCGGCTTGATCTTAACTGGTACTACTGAAGTTCATCACTAGTGGTTACTGAAAATCGGAACGCTGGCTCGCTCAATTTTTCGGGCCAACAGAGTCGAAATCAACCCGAAACTAATAGAGGTAGAAAGACGCTCTAAAATCACCATTAACCCATCAGACGCAAGTTGCAAGTTATTGGGTGACGGACTCATTTTAAGGTCAAATCACTAAACACACTATTGACAATAAAAAGCCACTAGTACTAAAAGGTTTTGCGGCGCCTATTTCTTTGACTTTGTCGAATAATCAGATTTGGGTAGTAGATGCAGACTTTAATAGAATCGTAACAGCTAATCTATCGGGCGAGATTATGAGCATAATAATCTTCACTATTTTTATGGAAAAGGATGAAAAATTGGCGACATTCCTAATCAATATCAGTCCTTCCCAATTAAGCTTCACTAAGTGCCATTAATCAAACCCTAAATACCTCTATTTGAATTTCAAAAAAGGTGCAATCAATATGAAAACCATACATTTTGATAAACCGTTCAACTTTACCCTTATCCTACTGGCGATTACAACTCTGTTGATGGCCTGTGGTGGTAAAGTGGTACAAGAAAATTCTCTTAATCAACCACAGTGGTTTCAAAATCCACCGGAAGATCCAAACTATATGTTTTCTACTGCAACCTCAACTTCCAAAGATATGCAAATATTAATAAACAAGGCTAAGCAAGAGGCCCGTGTTGATTTGGCCCGACAAATGGAAACAAAAATCAAAGCTATGACCAAACAATTTAGTGAAGAAGTTGGCTTAGGAGAAGATGCCGATTTTCTGAGTCAAACTTCGGTCGTGTCCAAGTCGGTGACTTCCAAAGTATTGAATGGTTCTAGAACCAGAGAAGTAAAAACGGTTAAAGAAGGCGGTGTAATTTACCGTTCTTATATCCTGATGGAATTGCCGATTGGACCAGCAAATACCGCCTTGTTGGATGCAGTCAAAAAACAGCAAAATATGTATACTCGCTTCCGGGCTTCACAAGGTTTTCAGGAACTGGAAGAAGAAGTTGAAAAGTATGATCAGTTTAAAAAAGAACAAGGGTTAGTTCCCTAATAATTGAACAAAACACAGAATCAGTTTGCTCTGGGTCATTGGACTGATGGTATGTTTTCATGTTTCTAAAATCTTGTCTTCTTTTTTTATTTTGGCTGTTTCTTTTTGTAATTCATGGTTGTGCTGGTCGAACCACTGTCTCGAATAATTCGGAAACCAGCTATCCACAGTGTTTTTAGAACCTCCCGACTAATTTCCTTTATGCTGTTGGTTATGCTCGCATTTATTACAATACGGAATCATCAATCAGGCTACAAAGAACGCTATCGAACAATTTTCCCGCCAACTACAAGCCGATATTACGGGAGGATTTATTACAATGAATCAGCTAAAAGCAGAGGATTTTCAAGAAATAATCTCTGATGATTTACGCCAACACACTGCTAGCAATCACTATATGTTAGATACTTGTGCGACTCCAACATTGACAATAGTTTTAATTTCAGAACAGGAACTAAAATTGTCCAATAAGATGATACCAGTAGACAAAAGCTAACCCGATTGGTTACATCAGAGGCCAATCAAAGATGGATTTGAGTATGGTGTTGGTAGTAGTAGTTTCATTTACTTTCCAGAAACTGCTTGGCAGATAGCTGAAAGGAATGCTCGTATTGATCTAGCTACTAATCTTCATGTTAAAATTGATAGTATGGTAAAATATACCAAAGCTTATAGACAGATCATCAGTAGTTCTAACACAAAAATTCGCTTGCAAAATGTGTTGGTAATTGCACGCTGGTTCAATATCCAAGACAGTTCGTATCATGTTTTAGTTCGTATGAAAAAGTACATCAAAGAGTAGAGGTAGACAATGCAATATCGCACTCTCGGTCGAACTGGATTAAAAGTATCCATTGTTTCGCTTGGCTCGGGAGGCCCAAGCCGTCTGGGTCAGAATACAGGCCTTTCCGAGAAGGAATCGCATCGACTTGTAGAATATGCCCTCGATCGAGGAATAAACCTAATCGACACTGCTGCTGCTTATGGAGAGAGCGAAACTATTTTGGGACGTGCCTTAAAAGCAACGCCTCGTGACCGATACTATATTGCTACCAAATCGAGACCATCACGCAACGATAATTTCTTGACGGCAGATGAATTACAATCTCAAATTGAAAACAGTTTACAACGGTTAAGAGTAAATGAAATTGATTTGTTCCAGTTTCATGGCATTCGAACAAGCGAATACAAATACACTGTAGAACATCTTCTGCCAGTAGCCGATCGACTTAAACAAGCCGGCAAGATTCGATTTATCGGCGTAACCGAAATGTTCTTTGATGATGGTAACCATCAGATGTTACAAGAGGCTTTAGCGGATAACCATTTCGATACTGTCATGGTTGGCTACAATTTATTAAATCAGTCGGCAACTCAAAACATTTTCCCAGTTTGCGAAGCCAACAATGTTGGTGTTTTAATTATGATTGCAGTACGCCGGGTATTGAGCCAACCCGAACGACTAGAGGCCGTCATCGCTGACCTTAAAACGAGAGGCGTAATCTCTCAAACCGATTTACCCGATCAAAACCCACTTAACTGGTTGATTGACGATCGAACACCAAGTGTACCGGCTGCCGCCTACAAATTTGCCACCCAACCACCCGCAGTTTCAACCGTAATTACAGGAACGTCCCATCGACAACACTTAGCGGACAATATTTCAGCGATACTCGGTTTGCCTTTACCTAAAAACCAAATTAAAAGGTTGCAACAAATATTCGGTCACATAACCGAAAGCTTAGGCGACTAATCCTGAACTAACGACCCCCCATCGTTTTTTAGTTCTATTGGTGTTTCCTGTATGCCTTGAACTCTATGACAAAGGTAGGCATATTTTACCATAGAGATTAAGGCACAGCTCAACCCTACTAACAAACTGATATCAGTTCCCCACCTAGGTAGTTGTAATAACTGCCAGTGCTTTAGCAAATATAACAACAGTGTTAAAGCCAAAGCCCAACTGGTGATTTTACCAAGTGGATCAGATTGTTGGAGTCTGTGTTTTTTTTGAAACTGCCAGTATTTCAAGACGAATACTGTACCGTCTCGACACAACAACACAAAAAATGCCCATAACGGGAAATCTGATTTGATGATGATTAGAGCTAAAGTGGTCGAAAGAATACCCAGTTTATCGCCAATCGGGTCTAATAACCGCCCTAAGTCACTCTGTTGATTTAGCCTGCGTGCGATTATACCATCGAAGGTATCGGTCATTAGACCTAAACCACCTAGCCCAAAAGCTAACCAATAGTCGCGTTTTAGCAATCCCCAAAATACGAAAGGAATAATAACGATCCTCAGTAGAGACAGCAAATTACTCACATAAAACAGATGAGCTACAGAAAAAGAAAAATTGGGTGATGTAGAATTGATTCGGTAGTTCTGAACAGAGATCATCACTAACCCAAAGTATCCTTCATACTTATATTAATTTACTAATTGAGTGAGTGCTTTTTCCAGAATGGGGCTTCAGTCTCCGGAATAGACTTGAACTGGCGTTCAGCAATCAAGGTTGCTCGTCGTCGCTGAATTTCGTACTTCAGGATCTGAATCTCTTTCGTTAACATCTCGTCGACAGGTAGGATTTCCAACAATCGTTGTTTTTCGATCAGCGTAATTTGCAAACGTGTGGCAATATGATAACTTAAATGAAAGGGAATTTCGGGCAATTTTGCTGACACTTGCCAATTCGGAACTGTTTTAGCTAACAAATTTTCGTAGTCCTCGCACAATTCTGAGGCTCTAGATACTAGTGCTTGTAAACGACTTGGATCGGGAGGGGCGTTAGAGTTAATAATATCGACAAGAGCTTTGATGTAAGGGTCTTGATTGGTAATTCGCTGGACTTGAAATCGATATTGACCAGCTGTCATAATATTCATTCTTCCATCTTCCATGACATCGCTGTCGATGATGCGAACAGCAGTACCAACATTATAAGGTTCGGCCGAATCACTGACCTCACTGCCGCTTTTGATGAGAATAACACCAAATTCAGACTGGTCCTTCAAACATTGCCGAATCATTAACCGATAACGTTCCTCGAAAATATGCAAAGGCAAAATATTACCAGGAAACAACACAACGTTCAAAGGGAAAAGTGGCAGGATTATAGATTGTTGAGTTTGGTTTGTCATTGTTAGAAGAAGTCTGTTTCTACCAACCTACTTGGGAAGCCAATTCTATCACACTGTGAATAGACTGTCAAATCAGAGTCTGACTGCATAAAAAAGAAATACAAAAAATTAAAAGGTGGAACCTTGCCACTTAACAGTCTTATGAGCAGGATAACTATCGACTAATTTTTTTTAAGGGGAGAAAAATGAAGATGTATCGGACAGCTATCATTGGTTGTGGCCGTCGGGCTTATGGTCATGCTAACGCTTATCGGCTGATATCTAATGCAATGCTGGTTGCTTGTACTAATAAATCGGATGTTGTTAGAAGACAAAAGTTTGCAAAAACCTACAATATTGTCAGCTATGACGATGCGAATAAAATGATCCAGCAAGAAAAGCCTGATTTAATACATTTGGTTACAATGCCCGATCAATGTCTACCTTTACTGCAGATGGTTTCAGATTTAGGCGTTCCAGCTTGTTTGGTAGAAAAACCAGTTGCTTGTGGAGTAAGGGATTGGCAGCAATTATGTGAGTTGGAATCGGGATCAAAAACTAAATTTGGGGTCGGAAAACAGTTTCGGTGGCATCCTCGCTTGCTTGACTGTCGTAAAGCTTTACAATCGGGTCAACTAGGGCAACTAAAATGGTTGAATTTTTCCGCTCGAATGAACCTATCGGCCCAAGGAACACACATGATAGACTGGGCAATGTCGTTTAACAAAGATTCACCAGTGGTCCGAGTATTCGGCAATGTCAGTGGCGCTAAACCGCTGGATAGTTCCTATCCGTCTCCAGCCTGTAGTTTAGCTGAAGTTGTATTTGCCAACGGTGTTCGAGGCTATTGGCATACGGGAACTACAGCTCCACTAATTATGGATGATCCAACGGTCTATAAACATACACATGTTACGGGTTATGCAGAATTAGGACGGGTTTGTTTCGAGGAATTTGGGCACTGGTTGATTCAATCCCCGACGGGAAATCAAGGTGGCCAAATCAGCTCTGAGGAACGAAATCACTATAATGACATTGCACAAGCTAGTTTAACCCAAGCCATGTTAGATTGGATAGACAACGATAAACAGCCAATCGAGACGAACCTTAAGCAATCTCTTCATCAATGGAACACCATTTTAGGTCTATATGCTAGTGCTATCCGACGGCAACCAGTCGAAATTCCATTTCAGCCACCAACTGATCTATTAGCTAGGTTACGAACAGAACTCAGCTAATTATTTAGTATTTAATCTATTTTAGAAAATCAATGGTTGGTAGAAGATCAATTGGTCGATTTAAGGGCTTGGTTTGAGCTTGATTATAAACCGAAATCGTTTGGTTAAGCAGTTGAATAGGAAGAGATTGAGTGGATGATGGATCTGTCTCCGGCGTGAATAGGTGTATAGATCGGAAATTATGCGACGTTTGACTGTCTGCGTTAGTAGGCTTATTATCCAAAAAAAGGTTTTGCACGACAATCGCTGGTTGAACAGTGCTATGCTTCTGATGAAATTGACCCGCCAGAAATAGAGCTTTTTCTAGGTTGGGGTTCAATTCTTTTTTGAGGGCTGGCATAATTTTAGATAAATAGTCCTGATTGGCTAGTGAATCGGGTACCAAATACTCAACCACATTGGTTCTTTGATTACTAGTTATTTTTTTATTTGGTGAATTGGCTGTTGACGCAGGCAATTCAGTCAATTCGAGGGGTGATGATTCGGGTTTGAAATTTGCTAACCGTTGCGTTAAACGGTTAGCTATGCCAGTCAGATTCATAGTCTGATTCCCTATGTTGGAAAAGTATTACTCTTTTAGTTATCGATTCTATCAGTGGATTCTTGAGTCAATTGGCGATCATCATTTCCCAATCCTCGTTTATAAATACGAGTTCTTCGATTCTCAAATACTAGTTGATAGTTAGCTTCGATGCGCTGTTGAATCGGCGAACCAACAGGTAAAGACCAAGTACAAATAAAATCAACCAAATCGATATATGGCTCAATTTCTATCTCTTTTGGCCTACTTTCAATTACAGTCAAATCAGGTCGGAAATTGTTAAGTGCAGGTTTGAAAAGAACGGGAAAATAGTTGGTATTAGCCTCGTAATTATCCCATTCAATCCCACCAGTATAGGCACAATAGTAACCAACGGCGTGAAGAAACATACCAATACGGTGGCACTGACCGCGGGAATCGAAAATAAGTGGTAAGATGCGACTATTCGGAGTGACTTTTTGCAAACCAGATCGAAATTCTTGCATATCTTTATCCAGTTTGGGATACAGATTTATCATGTAACCTAGATTGATAAACGCAATCAAAACTAAAACACCAGAACTACCCCAATTTACCCATTGCCATTTTGGCAACCGAAAGAATGGAATCAAAAATAGGAAGGGATACAGACTTAGACGATGACTAACAAATCCACCACCTGACATACCATCTGGCACCAAAACGTATAGAAGAACACAGGCCAAACTGACTAATAAAAATCCATCTCTAGATTCAATCGACAACCGGCGTTTTTTCCAAGCGATGGACATCAGATTTTGCACTGTCCATATAAAAAACAATAAGAAACAGGCTCCCAAAATTTTTCCCAATTTAAGTTGGAAAGGCGTAAATGAAAATAAAATCTCCAGCTGTGTGAAATATTCATACAAACGATGAAGGGACCAGTGGGCATGGTTGCTCTGTGTACCATGGGATAAGATGAACCATAGTGGAAAAGCACAAGAAGGCGCCAAAAATGGTATTTGCCATAAATATTTTTTATAGTTGCCAGATCGAAAAGTGGCCAGCCAAAGAATCGCAACAGTTATCAAGGCAATGACTGTAGATACCATGTGCGAGAAATAACAGCAGATCATAATCAAGTTGAATACGATGGCTTGCCTATAGCCTAACTGTTGGTGATGTTGCCACCAATAACCTACTGCCAACAGGCAAAAACCCATACTGTACGAAAAGTTATAGAACCCCATGTGAAGAAGATAGTTATAAACAAAAGGAAACAATAGAAAAGATAGGCTTTGATTAGTCGTTTTTATTTCGGACGAATTCTCGCTTTGATTGAATGAGAATGATTCCGCATTAACATTAACAATCAGAAATCGACCACTGTAAAGGAATAGGACGACATAACCAGTTAGCATCAACTTTTCGGCTGTCAACGGATTGACTATGAACATTAGACCGGCGATAATCAGATGTCCGAACCAGTTGGGCATTGGTTGTAAATTTAGATCGTAGTATTCTTGGAGCAGAGGATATTCTTTAGTGTTAAAGTACTCTTTGAGAATAAAAGCATTGTATACATGACTGGGCCCATCTTGAGTTGGAAAGAATTGAATCGACCAAATGGGAAACAGATAAAGAAGGGTTAAAACGAAAAAAAGACTATTGTATGGATTTCCAAAGTAATTGGTAAATCTTTGACCGATTCGGTTCAACATTTTTTATTACGGTTAGACACGATTTTACTATTTTAGTAGGTTTGGCTGTGAAGCCCAGTTTGGCCTCCAAAAGATGATTAGTATAGAAGTGCTTTTGTCAAAATTGCCCAGCTACTAGAGTGGGTACCTGACACATCAACAAAAATAAAAAGAGTTGTAAAAAAAGAGAACAAGTCGTACAACAATGAAATCGGTTCGGCGGTCTTAAAGGTGGACAACCGGTTTCACAAACGACAAAAAATTTAATATCGCCTCATCATTGCTTTTAAGTAAGAAAAGGCTAAGTTGATAATTCGGTATCGGTTCAAGCTGCCGATTTCAGATTAACGCAGGGATTTAGGTGGTTTTAAAATTTCTGAGAAAATAATAGCTTGACGAATGTTGCCTGGAGTGAAATTAACAACTTGGAAGTTCGGTGTTAAATCATTAGACTGTCGATCATGTTTTTCTATTTCGGGTTCTTCCGTCAGTTCAGTTTCAAAAATGATAGGATCGTCCAAAAGATCGTCTGCATCTGCGCCCTCAGTTTCATCCAAAAACAATTCTTCCTCCTCAACGATAGGTTCTATCAGTTGATCGATAAAGGGCAGTTTCAACTTCCCATCTTCTGTCAAGCCATATTCATTCTCGTTTGTCTTTTTGCGACGGAAAACTCGATTTAAAATGACAAAAATTCCAACTGCAACATACCCCAGTATTTCAAGAATACCATCCATTCCTGACCACCCTTAACATTAAAATTATGTAAGTAACTACTTGCTTTTAGGTTACACCAACCGAATGGCTAGAACGACTAGTATCCTTTTCACTGGTGGGTGTAGCGATTGCCTGTCTCATTTCTGTATCTGCAATGATATTTCGTAGATTGTAATATTCAGTTACATTCATTCGATTGGTATTGAAAGCATCAGCGATAGCCTGCGGCACTTCGGCTTCGGCTTCGATCAATTCGACTGTTCTTTCTTCGACCAAGGCTTTCATTTCTTCAGCTTGAGCTTCGGCTAACGCCCGTTTTTCTTCAGCTTTAGCTTGAGCAATTTTCAACTCTGCTTTTGCTTCGTCGGTTTGTAGTTTGGCACCAACGTTTTCCCCGATATCAATGTCTGCAATGTCAATCGACAAAATTTCAAAAGCTGTACCAACGGCTAACCCCTTGTCCAGTACACTTCTGGTAATTTGTTCTGGATTTTCGAGGACAGCTTTGTGGCTAATTGCAGAACCAATAGTGGTAATAATACCCTGCCCCACACGAGCGATAATGGTTTCTTCGGTTGCGCCACCTACCAATCGATCAATGTCAGCACGAACCGTTACTCTAGCTTTTACGACCAACTGAATACCATCTCGGGCCACTGCCGTAATTCCTCGTTTATTTTCAGTACTTTCCGGCACATCAATTATTTTAGGGTTAACACTCATCTTAACCGCTTCCAATACATATCTGACAGCCAAGTCGAAGGCCTCAGCCTGATCAAATTCTAAAGGAATATTTGCTTTGCTAGCCGCAATTAGGGCTCTGACTACGTTTTCAACATTGCCACCGGCCAGATAGTGCGCTTCCAAATTATCCAAAGTCAAACGAAGACCGGCTTTAGTAGCCTCAATTTGAGGATCTACAATTTGTCTAGGTGGCACACGTCTCAGTCGCATTGGAACTAAGTCGCCAAAAATTCGCACCGCAACACCGGCCGCTCGGGCTGCAATCCATAATCCAAGTGGTACATAATTACCAACTAGAACAAAAAATAAAAGTACAACAAAGGCTAAAATAGGCCAAAGAGTGAAAGATTCCATGATTCTGCTCCTACTCCGTAAGGTCTTGGGTCTGCGGTTGTGTATTTAAATTACCGGCCCTGAAAGCGTTGGCTACAGCACGCGGTACTTGAGCTTCAGCTTCAACAACTTTTGCCCGCATTTCTTCTACTTTGGCTGTCATTACCTGTTTTTCGGCAACTGCCATTGCTCGTCTTTCTTCCGCTTTGGCCTGAGCCACAATCTGATCGGCTGCTGCTTGCTCAGCCCTGAGAGAAGCACCAATATTTTTATCAACGTTAATATCAGCAATATCAATAGACAAAATTTGGTAGGCTGTACCTGCATCTAGCCCACGCTCCAAAACTGTTTTGGAGATAATATCAGGATTCTCCAGCACATCTTCGTAGGTTTCTGCTGAACCTATAGCGCTAACAATTCCTTCACCGACACGAGCCAAAATAGTGTCTTCACCAGCACCACCGACCAAGCGGTTGATATTGGCACGAACTGTTACCCTGGCTGTTGCTAACAATTGAACACCATCCAATGCCACGGCAGAAACGGCCGGAGCTGTTACGACTCTTGGATTTACGCTTACTTGCACTGCTTCAAACACATCTCTACCGGCTAAATCAATAGCTGCCGCCTGCTGAAAAGGCAACTCAATTTTGGCTTTGTCTGCCGCAATGAGGGCATTGACAACAGAAGTTATATTGCCACGAGCTAACAAGTGTGCCTCTAAGTCAGTAATCTTCAGTTTAAGCCCCGCTTTGACAGCACTAATTTGAGCATTAACGATAACTTGCGGACTCACACCTCGCAGTCGCATTCCGACCAAATCGCTAAAAATACGAACTCTGACCCCAGAAAAGGCAGCCGCAATCCAGAGCCCAACCGGCACGAACCACAACAAAACAATAAAGAAAACAATCACAATGACCGCTGGAATGGCAATCAATGAGCCAAGTTGTTCTAACATAATTTAAGGCAACTCCTTATTTTAAATTTTAGCTGTATTTTCTCCAAGTATAAACTAGAAAGGTAAATCCATATCATCTTCAGGGGCTTGTGGGATTACAACTTCCTCTCTGCTACCACCAAAGGAAAAGTTGAATTGCAAGCCAGGTTTTGAAACTAAAAATAACGATAGTGAAGCCTTATCGCTTATATCGTAACGCAACCCACCACTACTAACATTGTCTAACCGAAAACCGTTTACAAAGGCTGTTTTGGAAAAATCGACAGTTGCCCAAAGACTGTCAGACAAGGCAAACTCGACTCCGAACTGTAACAGAGGGACGATATTCAAACCTTTGCTCGACATGTGCAAGCCTCCGGCTACATGAAAGTGTAAAGCTTGACCAAACCTTTGTGTGACTAAAAATTGAGGTTCAATAGAAAGAAAAGGCATTCCATCAGCGGGCGTCTGATCTTGAAACTCACCATCGGAATTTATTCGATCGTCCCCAGTGAAGCCTGATAAAACTCGACCAAAAATTGCCACCGCCGGAAATCCATCTTGTGCCTCGGGTTTAACACCATACTTAATTGCAACTTCCCCATTAAAAACTGGTTGCTGATAAACACGTGTATTTTGTTCGGGATTATCGGTCTGAAAAAAGTTGGCAATCTCCTTGTCCACTTCACCAACAGAGTAAGTGCCGCCTACCGTCAAATCAACATTCTCGGTTATACCGAAAGTCAACGATAGCGGCAACAGAATGGTTTTGGCTCGGTATTTGACTTGGTGTTGTTCAGCAAAATTGCCGATGACAGTCGACTGAGTAATTGAATTATTACTTTGAACTAGCTTTTGATAGGCCAGAACACTAGCCTGAGTAGCACTTCCACCCTTGCCTAATGTATCTGCCGTCTGCATCATACCAAGTTGGGTTACAGTCGAAGCCGCAGCAAAAGTAGATCCAATTAGCCAAACGAAAATCACCAAGCGCATGAAATTTAAATTACAGAACAAATGCATTAATAGCCTCTGAATCCAAACGGTGAGAATTGTTAGGTGTGTTTTTTTGGTAAATTTGGTCCTCCTTTACTAGTTTTGCTGCACTTCGATCAAATCCTCAAAACCAGGTGGTGGTGGCGCAGCGGCCAATATACTTTCATCAGGTAAGCCTGTATCTGGACGAGGTGTCTTATCTACTGCAGCCACATAATACAATTTAGGAATCAGTTGCATTTTTTTATTTAGTAGCCAACCTTCGTTTTCTAGTATAATCGAGGTTTGACCTTTTGATACAAAACGTCGAGGTGCTAACTCACCACCTTGCGAAACTGGTTTTTCATCTTGTTTAGTAGAGTAAATCTGGTAACCCTTCAAGTCTTTTTCTGTGTTTGCTTCCCACCGCAAGACTACGTCATACTTACCGTTGATTTTAGAACGATATTGGGATAATAAATTGAGAGGCATTTGGGGCGGAATATGTCCAACATTTGCCTCAACCTCAGCAACATTTGGAACGCCAAATTTGTCATAAGCTACTAGCCGATATCGTTTACTTTCACCATCTCTATTGAAAGCAGGATCGGAAAAAAAGAAAGGGCTTTCCAAAGTATAGGGCTTACCTACTTGATCAAACTTCGACCCTCCAGGGATCGTTGAAAAAACACGAAACTCTTTAAAATCTTCTGGGACTGGATAATCCTTCCAAATTAACGTAACGATTAAATTTCGGTTCGTATCAACTAGTAATTTAGGTTTGGGAGGTGGAGCGCTAGGCGTTGTTGTTCGACTCGGCCAAATAGGCACGCTATTGATATCATTAGCCTGAAATTCTTTGGGGTTAGGTGTTTCTATACCTTCAACATCAACATAGGAAATACGATAAACATAAAGATAGGGTTTTCCTGTTAGATCTAACTGATCGTTCAAAATTTCACTTTGGTCAATGTATTGGTTGGTCATTCGACCAGCTTCGCCAACTATCGTAAATTTAGGTACAGTATCGCCTGTAAACTGGCGATAAATACGGTAATTGGCAACCCCCTCATAATCCAGTCGATCCCACTCAACCAAAACTTGCTGATCACCAGGCGTAAGTTTCAAACCACTTGGTGATCCAGCCGTTCGAGGATTATCTGGATCGAACGGATTGGCCAAGTCATCACTA
>CAYVHK010000097.1:0-10498 GCA_964451145.1 uncultured bacterium
AACTTAACTTGCTTCCCAATTTCTGAGATGGTTATCTCAGTCGGATCAATGTAAATATTGGTTTGTGCTAATATTGTTGTAGCAAATATAAAAAAGACTAGCAAAAGAGCAAAGCGTCTCATGGTTGATTCTCCCCAGAGCTTAGGTTTAAGAAAAAGCAGAGCTTTTCCCAATTATATCACAGACTAGAAAAGAGTGCAGTTGCATTGCAGAATGAATTTAGTCAATTGATACTCTAAAGTGTATAAATGCCCATTAACTTTTTTATTTACATGTTTGTTATCTGTTTCCAGTTAATAAGATAGCATTCATGTTTTAAACAAAAGTTTCGACACACCTTCTGACCTTTAATCAGAAGGTTTTTATCAAAAAACGAGTTCTGGATTACCCAGTAATAGTGGGATATTTGAGGGACATAAGCCTTTTTCAATCCTTCTTGTCATCTATGATAAAATTGCAGATGATCAAAATAATTAACTTTGACGTCAATCAAAAAAAAAAGATAGTATCAAGCTGACAAAAATGGGATTGAGTATTTCATAGATTGGGCTATTTTAATAAAACGAACTCATTTCTGAAAAACTTCAAATCAAGACGTTACTAATATTTTTCATCTAAGGAGAAAACAAGTGAAAATAGAGAAACATAGTACTTTACTATTTATCGGCGATTCTATAACTGATTGTGGACGATCTAGACCTGTAGGTGAGCGAGGCGGATTGGGAAATGGGTACGTGGGGCAAATCAATGCCATCCTCAATGCTACCCTGCCTAGCCAACCCATCCAAGTTCTGAATACGGGAATTGGTGGAAACCGAGTGTGCGATCTAGAAGATCGGTGGCAAACCGACGTCCTTGATCTAAAACCCGATTGGTTATCGGTTATGATTGGCATCAATGATGTATGGCGTCAATTTGATAACGCCCAAGATTTTCAACAGATCAGTTTAACTCAATACGAAGAAACTTTACGATCATTAATTAAACTGACCCAACCTCAATTAAAGGGACTAGTATTGATGTCCCCATTTTACATTGAAGCCAATCAGCAAGATCCAATGCGAAATATGATGGATCAGTACAGCCAAGCGGTACGTCAAATTGCTCAGGATCAACAGTCCATTTTTATTAATGTACAAAAAGCTTTCGATCAGTACCTTGTTCACCAACCAACCCAATCCCTGTGCGGTGATCGTGTACATCCTAATTCTACTGGACATCTAATTATCGCCAAAGCCTTTTTAGATGGTATAGGCTACCAGTTGAAGACGCCGTAGTTATCAGCTATAATCCTAGGACAAGAAACAAGGAAAATACATACTTAAAATAGACCTTCTAGCTGATCGACTAATTTAATAGTCTTAATCACATCCCTCAAGTCGCTGGAAGGTACTTGCTGATTGTTAATGCAATCAATAAAATGTTGGTGCATAGCTAAAATACCTTCGTAAGTCGGTTGATCATCAGCAGGTGTATTAGTAATTTGATGCCCTTTTATCGTTTGCATCGACTCGTTGTATTGACAAACTTCAATTTGCTCTGGAATTTGCATGTAACAACCTAGTCCTACTGCATGTAGTTCGGACCGCAACACTCGTCCTCCTGAGGAACGATTGCCGAAAATTGTACCGACACATTTATTAGCAAAACGAATCATACCAGTGTAGCAATTGCGACCACCACCTCTATTGGTTTTTTTTTGTGAACCGTGTACGTCTTGATAGGCCGTCACTTCTATAACCTCGCTTAATCCAGCCAAAAAGCGAACCAAATCAACAACATGACAGACATCATCCCAAAGTGTAGTTTGGCCATTTCCTCCTTCAATGGATGATTTGGGATAGTCAATCATACATTTATTGAAAGTGCCAATTACATGTGTTGGATCTGAGTGTTGAGCAGCCAATCGAACAGCTTCTTGTGTTACGGCAGAAAATCTACGTTGAAACGCTGTCATACAATATACATCGTTATCAAGTGCAGCCTCTAACATTTGTTGTGTTTCATTTGAGTTGCGACCCGGTGGCTTTTCTGTCATTACGTGCTTACCAGCATTCAGGCAATCTAAGACGGGTTGTAGAAGCCAATTCTCGTGCATTATACAGTAGACAATATCTAAATCTACTTGGTCTAACATCTCTCTATGATCGGTAAAAGTGTGAGGGATATTGTACCTCTTCGCAACTTGTTGTAATTTGTCATTGTCTAGTTCACAAACTGCCTGAACACTTATTCCTTCCAAACGGTGAACGTTCGGATAATGAGCCCCCTGAGCCCGTCCACCTGCACCGATAAATCCAACTTTTAACATCTATTTCCACCTTTTAACTATGTTGGTCAAATACTCACCATTATATGGAACTATTCATTATTTGCAACGCCTAATCAAATAATGGCTATTCAATGACGATTAGCTAGCCAACTTTCAATCATAGCGAGTAATAAGACACCGATCAATATAAACCACCAAATTCCCTGACGCTGTTCAACTTGTATATTGGCATTTTGAGCATTTGGGTCCTTACTAGTTATTTCAGCTGGTATTGAAATCTGCTGGCGTTTTTTTATTATGCTCATAACTTCATCTGTTGTATAGGCTGCCAAATCCGATTCTGAAGTATCAATATTAACAGAAAAACCCGTTTCTTTCTGATTGCTCAGACTATGAGCGCGGGCTCTATAAATACCGACCAATTCAGTCGTTGAGAAGTGAATAGTTTGATGATTTTGTTGTGAAATAAGTCGGTGTTCTTGACCTTCAGGGTCAAAGATGGATATTGTTTGATTAGCGTTGTTTATATATGCCAAAATGCTTCCTAAATCGACAGTATCACCAACCATATAATCCGTTTTCAGATCTTTTAAATAACCCAAATAACTAATTAGGGAGTGCAAAAAGGGGAGGTAGATAGACCTAACCGGAAAATCCGTACCCTGTCGATCTAGCCGGGAGTTAAAGAAAACAACTCGCCCCTGACCAACGACCTGCTCAATTAGTAATGGTGTACCGTCCTCAAAACTGGCGATTACGTAGGCTGAAGATTTGGGCAAACAAGGACGCAAGACATCAAAATGAATTTGAGCGAAATCAATTTTGTATTGTTGATGTGGTTGAAATACTGGGTGATTGAAGTCGATTTGAGTCAGCACTTTGGATGGTTTAGGTAAATCTGTATTGAATTCGCAAGGATAAAGTTCAGCTAAAAGACCTGTCGGTTTGTTCCACGGAGAATTTCCACTTGTTATCAGTAGCCGCCCGCCCTGTTGAACGAATTTATACAGTACTGATTGGTCCATTTTCGTCAGTTTTGCGTCTTGCATGACGACTACATTATATTTTTTTGAAGGATTAAGGGGAAGTTGACTGTTAACGGTCCAATCAATAGGAAAAATTGGTTTCATTGATTTTAAGGCTGCCCTTAGATAAAACATCTCACTTTTAGTCTGTTCAAGTATATGAAGAACAATTTGGTTGAGTGGGGGCAGACAAAAATACCGACGGTTATCAACTTGAACTGATTGATCAATGACCTCTATATAGCCTGTATATTCGGATTTGTTGTTTTGTAATTGGACCAAAAATTGAACGTTGACCATTTGTTCAGGAGAAATACTAATAAATTGGTTCGCAACTTTTTTTTTGTCTAGAAATAAACTGATGTTGCTTTCTTGCCGAACTAAACCAAAATTACGAATTCGTGCTTGAAAAATACTTTTATAGTCTCGTCGCTCTGCTCGTAAATTAGTAATAGCCAAATTAGTAGACAGTTGAGCAGGTGTTGTTGATATGAATTTGATACTTGGCGGATCAGCAATATTTTTGGAGTTGGTGTTTCTAACCGTGAAAACTTGCTCCCAACCCACTTTTTGTTGATCACTAGCTATCCAAATTTCTCGGCTACCAGAAGTCGTTCTTTGCAATAATGATTCCGCAACTTGTAAACCTGAAAGCAAATTAGTACCTCGATAGCTGATACATAAACTATCAACCGCGATTTGTGTTAATTGATGATTTTCGTCTAATTGTTTTTGCAACCTAGCATGATCGGAGAGGCTAACTAAAGCAGACCGGTCTTCAGTATGTAGTTGCTGGAGGGCAGAAATTACTGATGATTTAGCACTGGTTAGTAGGCTTTGCTCTTCGTTCATATTGTTTCCCATACTGTAAGAGCAGTCCACTATCACTACGACGTTACGTTGAGAATTAATAACAGGGATAATTGATCGTTCCGGCCAGAATGGACGAGAAAAGGTTATCGCTAAACCTAATAAAATTGAGGTGCGAATTAAGGGAAGTTGTAACTTTTTGAACCAATGATGTTTTTGATCGACTTGTTTTGATTGCAGAATGAAACGGGTGGTGCTGAAGCTAAGTTGTTGAGTTTGGCGACGGTTCAATAAATGGAGGATAACGGGTAAACTGGCAATAACGCCACCAATAGCCAAGAAAATCGGAGCTAAAAATTGAGGCATACTCCAAGTGTCACACTACATCTTTTCGCTTTTTTAAATAGGTGGAAAGAGCTAAATCAGGTGGAGTTGATATATCTATCGTGTTATAATCGATTTTTAGTTCTTTAGTTGCTAACTGGAAGGGTCGGATGAAACCATTATGGCGTTGTCGGTAAGACAATCTGACGTTGTTTGTCTTGACCATGATTTCTTGGTCAGTTTCGAGATCCATAAAACAGGTCGGTTTTTGAAAATCGAAGGCTAACTCTTTTGGATTTAACAAACGAAAGACAATAACCTCGTGGCCATTGTAACGGAAATATTTTCGGGTAGACATAATTGATTCGACACTACTAGCTTCATCAGTATACAGATCAGAGAGCAAAATAACCAGCCCCCGTTTCCGTTTAGTTTAACCGTTCCACTAATCGGTGGAATAGAAGAACTAGTTAGATCTGTTTCCCGATTTGGATTTGATGTAAAATATGCGGAATTGTGTTTAGTTGGGCTTGCGAATTTTGAGCTGGTAAAAAATCACGCATTTGTCTGTCTAAGAGGCAAGATTAATTACATCTCGCTATCGAATCATAAAATAAACTAAAGAGGTACATAGATAGGCAGCATAATCAAGTTTCATTAATCGACTTGATATGTAAGTCATTGAAGTACTAGTATCAAGCAAGAGATAACAGGATAGGTTGGTTTCTTCTTCAAATCGCTTTATTTAATACCGATCGGTTCGACCGTATACTGTCCAGTCGATATGTTTAATATCATCGCCTAGTATGTATTGACGGTATTCAGTGAACTTTATACAAAAACCTTCTACCACGAACTTAGCGATGAATTCTAAACTGCCAATTTTAGCCAACAAGGCTGGATTCATGAATCTCATATCTGGTACAGTTTGCTATGCTTTCGGCTTCATAACTCCCATTTTTAAGTTTCGTTTTTTGATCCATTTTCAGACTGTCATTTTTTTATTTCTGGTAGCATTGAGTGCCTGTCAATCGACTCCCAAAACCAAGCAAATCAATGTTGGACGATCGGTCTTTTTCTCACCAGATCGTATTCGGACGATTGCTATTATGCCATTAAACGGGACCAACACCAAGCGCGCCCAAGAACTGACCCGAGAATTAACGGTACAGATTTTGCAGCTGAACCGCTTTGAGGTGGTTGATCAATACAAAGTGGCAACGTTAGTAGAAGATGAAGGGCTAGAAGATATTGATCTTAGCGACACCTTGGTTAAAAACATTGGTGGTAAGCTAAAAGCGGACGCTATTCTGCTTGGTGAAATTACCACCTTCCAAGAATCAGAATCCCCATACCCTATTTTGCGAAAAGCCCCCCTAATAGGGTTAAGTCTGCGAATCGTAACCAGTAACCCTACCGATCCTAAAACAATTTGGACTGTGAACGATATCTTTAATAGCCGAGATCATCAAGTTAAGCAATATGTTGATCGGTCAGAGCGCCGAAAACTAAGCAGAGATCCTAGTTTTTTAATTCATGTGGTAGCAAAAGAGATTGCAAAAACTTTCTCATTCTAATGAAATTAGTTAATTCTGAGCCAGCATCGCAGCTCCAACTAATCCGGCTTGATTACCTAACTTCGCTGGTACGATTTGCAAACTCTCAGCGTTGGTATCCATTGCCCGTTTCTGTACTTCGGCCCGAATCGGTTCAAATAGCAGTTTCTCACCGGCCGATGCAACACCACCTCCAATAATTGCCATTTGTGGATTCAAGATATGTGCAAATGAAGTAAGAGCAATGCCAATATATCGGGCTGTTTCAGTAAAAATCTCGATGGCAACTTGGTCTCCATTCGCAGCTGCTTCAGCAATAGTTTTAGGGGTTAGTGAGCCGAGTCTTGACTCTAATTTAGTTGAATAGGATGCTGATTTGATGATTTTAGCTCGCGCTCGTTCAACGATCTGATCTCTTCCTACGTAGGCTTCTAGACAACCGTAGTTCCCACAACCACAACGTCTTCCGTCGCCAAATATGGTTGTATGACCAAGTTCAGCTCCCACGTATCGACTCCCATGAAAAATTTGGCCATCAAGGATAATACCACCTCCGACACCAGTTCCGAGCGTTAAGCAGATTATGTCTTTCATTCCAATACCAGCCCCTTGACATAACTCACCATAAGCCATAGCATTACCGTCATTTTCGATATGAATGGGTAAATGAGCTAATTGTGGTTCTAGTTGTTGCCGAACCAAATCAACCAGAGGAATATCGTACCAACCTTCAAAATTGGGTGAAAAATGAACAACCCCACGATCAGGAATAATTAGTCCTGGTGTACCAACGCCAATACCGACTAGGTTTTCCAGTGGTAACTGATGGTTCGTTTTTACCAATTGATGAATTGCCGTTGCCATGTTACCAGCTACTGTTGGTGCCCCATCATTGGCTTGGCTGGGCCTCGTTAGGTTAGTAATAACCTCCCCAGTATTAAGGACTAAACCAGCCTTAATCTGAGTACCACCTAAATCGACCCCGATACTGTAATTGCCCAGGTAGGACTTGATCGAATGACGCAACTAACTTACCTCCAATACGATTTAAGACTAATTAAGAGACGATTAACAAAGAGACCAAGTTACCAAATTTTTCAAGAGTTGAGGTAATTCCCGACGACTAGATACTTTATCAATAAAACCATTATCAGATTGTTCTACCTTGGGTGTTTCTGTAGATTGTTCGAAAATTACTATATCACCAAGCGGAAAGTTGGGATAAAAGTTTTGTGAAACTGATTTCCTTCCCAAAGATGAATCAGTTGATGTTAAGACAGTTACACACAATAATGTTCCTAGTTCTTTTCTTTTGAGAGCAAGAAAAGTTAAATCAGCTGCCGATAAAGATTTGTCCATAGTTTCAATAATATTAGGAAGAAAAGTAATAAAAGGACACTGTTTTTCTTTTGCTATATCAAACGCTTGACTAGCTAGTTTAACTGAGCGTGGTAAGTCCGACAAAATAACGGCATTCGTCTGACCCAATCGGCCAAAACCAATGATAGCAAGAGCGTTAGATGGCTTAGTCGGTTGGTATTTACATTCAACCGGATTTAGTATTTGATCAATTCGCTGATCGGCTGGCAATGGGTTATTATATTGGCAATGGGGACAAGTATAAAGATTTCTAATTAATGTTTTAACGAATACTAGTTCGGCACACTGGCGGCACTTTTCCCATAAAACTGTCTCTTCACAGCCCGATACTGGAATTGAAGATTGTCTTTCATCAACTTCCATCAAACCGGACACATGATCTGGTGGTACTATCAATATTCTCTCCTGATTTATTTTTTTTCAAGCTTTTCTCACTCAATTGCTTAAACAATATACTTGACCATGGTAATTCCAGATACTTGGTAGGTTACTTCGTCCATATAGGCATTGATGAGTTGTAGGCCACGCCCACTAGATTGCCAAAGATCGTTATTTATTACAGGTATCTGATATATATCTTGACCACCATCTTGCACGACGATAGTTACTTTGTCCATTGCAACTCGAAACTCAAAACGGATACGGGTATCAGAGCCAGTCGTGTTACCGTGTTTGATAGCATTTGTACCGGCTTCGATAACAGCTAGATTAATTTGGTGGCAAGTAGGCTTGTCTATTCTTAGTAAGTCTAACATTTCAGAGATCAATGCATCGAGTAAATGAATACTCTCTAGGCTACTTGGCAAGTCAAGTCGAATAGGGCTGCCAGTGGTGAAAGAACTTGTCATGCTAATTATTTTCCAAATCGAATACTTGGTTTGCCTCTACTTTAACTACAACCAAAGCTAAGTCATCTTTCAACTGAGAGGATAACTCTGGTGAAAAGTCATCACTACCAGAGCTATCGAAATTTCCCGTTTGAATGAATCGATCTAAACTATCAACAGTCTGTTGGCAAATTCCGTCTGCCGATAAATGACTATTGTGAAGTAGAATCTGTTTTAACCTTTCCTCACCGTAAGGCTGACCGTTTGGGGCTTCTGCTTCTATGATGCCATCGGTGTAAAACAACAATATCTGACCTGCTTCCAATACGATCGACTGTTCATCAAAGTCTGCGAAATCGAAACTGCCCAAAACTAATCCGCCGGTTTTCAAAGACCGAACTTGACCATCCACCAAATGGAGCGGGTAACAGTGGCCAGCGTTAGTATATGTGAAAGTGCAAGGCTGATGAATGTTTTCCATTTTCGACGGAACGTCCAAGATGCCGTAGACAACGGTTGCAAATAAGTCAGGATCGGTATCAGTAGCAATCAGATCATTAACTCGTTTCAAAACATTTGCTGTAGTAGAGGTTTTATTAACAGCTTCTTCTCGACTAACTAGACGCAGGGCAGTGCGAATCATCACCATCAATAGAGCAGCCGGAATACCTTTCCCTCGGACATCGGCAATCACCAGTCCAAAACAGTGATCGTCTAGCTGTATGAAATCGTAGAAATCACCTGAGATGGACATAGAACTACGAAGGTAACTAGCAATGTCAAAACCAGGTATTTGGGGCAGGTTTTTGGGTTTTAGACCTTTTTGAATAGCAGCAGCAATTTGTAAATGGGCAGCTAATTCCTCAATAGCATCTGGGCTAAACCAATCTCCCATAGCGGAAATTAACGGATTAATGTACTTGACCGGCAGTGTTCGGTTTAATACAGATTCAATTCGCAAGATTAGTTCTTTGGTATCAAATGGTTTGGTAATATAATCTTCGGCACCAGCTGTCAAGCCTTGGATCTTTTCTTTGGCTTGGGCTAAAGCGGTCAGCATAATAACCGGTGTGTCAGCCAAACTAGGCTTATTTTTTAAAGCCGAGATAACAGCGTATCCATCCATACCTGGCATCATTAAATCCAACAAAATTAGATCTGGTTGATGAACTTCAGCTTCACGGAGCCCGTCAATACCGTTGCTAGCTGGAACCACTTGATAACCTTCGGCAACCAAAAGCATTTCCAACAAATCTACAATATCAATTTCATCGTCTATAACTAGAATTTTAGCTCGGTATGCCATTTTTATAATGGTAAGGTGAACTGAAAGTTACTACCTTGCCCCCCTTCACCGTCATCCATCCACAATTTACCGTGATGTGCAGAGACAATACTCTTGGCAATAGCTAAACCAAGTCCAGTACCACCTTCTTGTCGTGTATGAATACTACTCTGTTGGTAAAATTTATCAAACACTTTTGTCCTCTCATCTAATGGAATGCCAACTCCATTATCAATAACCTCGATATGCAAAGCCGATTCATCATTATCCATGACTGTAAGGCTAGTTCGCACCTGAATCATCCCACCGTTGGGTGTAAATTTGATAGCGTTGTCAATCAAGTTCGTCAGAACTTGACCTAGCCTAGCTTCATCCCCATGGATAATGGGCAGTTGACCATTCCCATCCAATAGTAGCTGAATTGATTTTTCTTCAGCTTGTGGCCGAAGATCTGCTACTCGATCGTTGATGATTTCCACCATGTTAACCGGTTGATGTCCAAATTCTGTTCGACCAGCTTCAATTCGCGAAATATCTAGCAAATCGTTAATCAAATCAGCTAACCATTTTGACTGGCGTTGCACTCGTAACAAACTTTCCTTTTGCTTTTGGTTTAGATCGCCGGCTTTTCCATCTAGTACAAAAGAAACAAAACCGATGATCGAAGTCAGAGGAGTTCTCAATTCATGAGAAACCAGAGAGATAAAGTCTGATTTCATCTGGTCGATTTCTCGTTCTCGTGTTACATTTTCAAATACATATACCGAACCTAGAATCCGACCCTTTTCATCAAGATATGGTACCGTTACTACCCGCAGTATAATTTGTCTCTCTTTTTGGTTAGCCCCAATCTGCATCACCTCGGTATCGCTATTTTGCTCACCAAAATCGCTATGTAGTGTAACCTCAGTAGTCACAATATCAGTTATCGGCATATCAAAAATTTGGTCTGTCGATGGGGGGGGCGTTTGATTTAGATTTTCCGTCTTCCAGGACCTTTCTAACTGCTAGTTCCAAAT
>CAYVHK010000097.1:10508-17024 GCA_964451145.1 uncultured bacterium
ACAATCAGACCTTCTGATAGACTATTGACAATGGCCGTCATCTTTTGCTCTTCTTGCCTCAGATTTTCTACTGCAGACTTTAGGTTGCGTTCCATGGCGTTGAATTCTTCAACTAGTAAGCCTAATTCGTTGCCTGTAGTCACTGGAATTTCTTGGTCAAACTCGCCTTGGCCAACTGCGCGGACTCCGCTAACTACTTGCATAATGGGAGTCACAATTCGTTGTGATAGCAACCAAGCGATCGGAATAATAATGGCACATGAGATCATCGTAAAATTAAGTATTCGCTGAGTCAAATCTGTAATTCCTTCAAACGCTACCACTGCTGGTTGGGAAACCAAAACCGTCCATCTGCTAAAATTTGGTCTTGGTTTTCGGTTGCTCCATCGTTGTTCCCAAGTTCTTGTTCTTGCCCAACCATAAACTCGGGGCAATTCCTTGGCATCTGCGAGTTCTGTGGAATTGATCGAAGTGTTTGTCTTTTCGGCTCGCATGTGATACTCATACAACCTTTCCTCTTTCTGATTGCTCTGGCTTGCTATGATAGCTGCCATAGCGGCATCACTCTGGTCAATGCGGTCGCCAAACTTGTAAGGACTTGAATTTGAGGCAACAACAACTCGACCGTACTGGTCAATAATAACAGTTTGCAAGGCTAATAGTTCGTCTTCTTGTCCATAAGTAGAATTTTTCACCAAATCGGTTAATTCCGGCAGAACCAACGTAGCTTTTAGAATTCCCAAAACATTCTGTCGGTTGTTGTGTCGAATAGGTAAAGCAATAGTCAACCGGTGCTGTCCCATTTCAAAAAAAATATTACCAATAACATCGTAACCCAGATTGTTGTTGTACGCCTTTTCCCACCAATCATCAGAAACAAACGAATAAAGAATATCTTGATTAGAGGATTGAATCACTTGCCCAACGGCATTAGTAATAATAATTTGGCTGTTAGGACCGGCATAACCTTCCAGTTGTCTTACATCATCTCGAAGCAGATTATTCGATTCCAACAGTTGGAGTTTGGTCGGTAGATTCGGTGTTGAATTATGACCGTCATTACTATTCGATAGAGCAACCTTAGTGCGGATCGTTTCAATGTATTTCTCGATAGTCTCCAGTCTTAGGGTAATACTGTGGTCAGCTTGATCTAATTTCTCTTGTGCTACTTGAACTAAACCTTTACCAATGGTTTTTTCCAAGGCTTGTTTGCCATAAGTATAGGCAATCAGCGAAGCTACTAAAAGCGGAATTAACGAAATTAGTAAAAACTGCAAAACGAATTCGCCCCGCAAACCCAGATTGGGCCAGCGCATCGCAGACGGCCGTTGCATATCTTTCTGGGAGGTGTCATCCATTGATATTTTCATCTCAGATGTAGAACTCGGGCTGGTAAATGAGCTATTAAAATATTAGCTCACATTGGCATTTCTCTCCTAATTTCTAAGACTGTATCTAAGCGAGTAACCTGAAAAACATGGCGAACATTCGGTTGAGGATTCAGTAAGACTAATTTGCCACCAATCGGTCTGAGTTTCTGGGCAATTAGCATAATTACACCCAAGGCACTGCTATCAAGTAGTAAAACCTCCGATAAATCTAGAATAAAACCTTCAGGATTCGATTCACTTAGCTTTTGCATTTCCTTTTTCAGTTTTTCTGATTTTAAACCAATGATTTTGCCAATAAGGTGGAGTATTGGCGGTTCTTCATCAGTAATTCGGAATTCATGGGAATTGTCAATTGGCCGCATTATAGTTGATATTACCTCCTTTAATTTCTATTAAAGTCCCGGCGTAGACATTGACGACTTCAGCCCCTAACTGGGATAAAACAGATCGGGCTGAGTTAATTTCTTTATCAATTAATTGTTTAGGACCGGATTTGTAGGCATACCAACTACCATTGTCTTTTAATAGTGGTAAACAGTAAGGAGCTGAATTTTTCAGGTCGGACACATAACGGGTTACCACTACATCGGCAGATTCATGCTCGACAAATTGCTGCTGTCCGGCCAACTTCTCAGCTCGGTCGGCTATCACTTTAACTTGGCCAAAATTATGTGGGTCTGTTTGTTGAAGCTGAGCTAAAACAAATTGCAAAAAACTAGCCTTTTTACTCACTGATTCGACTAATAACAAGTCAATCCGCGGTCGGTAGATTTTGAGCGGGAAACCTGGAAACCCTGCCCCACTACCAATGTCAATCAACCGGCAATCAGAGGGGAAGTCGACAAATTTTAATAATTTTAGTGAGTCCAAAAAGTGTTTGTGGATGATACCCCATTCATCATCTACACTAGTTAGGTTGATATGATTGTTCCAAACTTGAAGTTGTTTTAGATATAAATGAAATTGATCTATCTGTAAAGAAGATAAAGAAAAGCCTTTTCTTTGAAATTCGACTTCAATTGTCAGCGATGACACAATATTGAAAATTAAGAACCCGTTTAGAATACCTAAGCCGATTGGTTCTCATCCTTTTGTTTTTCATTTATTCCTGTAGTTTTTCGGCCCTTTAACCAAACCATCAAAATCGAAATGTCAGCCGGTGTTACACCTGGGACCCGTGATGCATGACCAATAGACACAGGTCGGACCTGAGATAGTTTCTTTCGAGCCTCAGTCTTCAAACCATGAACGGCATCAAAGTCAAAATCTATAGGGATAGAAAGTGTTTCAAGTCGTCTAAACTTTTCGATTTGTAAGTCTTGTCGAGCAATGTAACCTGCATATTTAGTCTGAATTTCTATTTGTTCTTTAATTACAAAATCTGTATCTTGATCTGGGTTGATGGTGGAAACGATCCCAATTTCTATAGCCAAATTACTGACTTGTTGATAGGTAACATGTGGACGTTTCAGTAGATCAGCTAACGTGGTAGCAGTCTTAATAATGGGCAATCCAACTTTCTGCAGATTTATTTTCATTTCAGCTGTTGGTTTAATTAATGTCTGAGAAAACAGCTTAAGCTCCTTCAATACTGACTGTTTCTTTATCATAAACCTTTTGTAATCACTGCTGCGTACGGTACCAATTTGATATCCTGTTTCGGTCAATCGCCAGTCGGCATTATCCTCGCGCAATTGTAATCGATGTTCGGCTCGCGAGGTAAACATTCGGTAAGGTTCCCTGATATCTTTTGTCACCAAATCATCGATTAAAACACCAATGTAAGCTGAGGCACGATCTAAAATCAACTGACTTTGATTTTTAATTTTCAAGGCTGCATTGATCCCCGCCATAAGTCCTTGAGCAGCAGCCTCCTCATAACCAGTGGTACCATTTAACTGGCCTGCAAAAAAAAGGTTTTTAATTCTCTTGGTTTCTAAAGTGGGATAAAGCTGAGTGGCTGGTGCAAAGTCATATTCTACAGCATAAGCAAAACGCATGATCTCAGCCTTTTCTAGACCACGAATACTGGTTACCATTTCGACCTGTACATCTTCTGGCAAACTCGCCGAAATACCGTTTAGGTAAATCTCTTGTGTATCTCGCCCTTCTGGTTCGACAAAAATCCGATGCTCAACCTTTTCTTGAAATCGAACAACATTGTCCTCGATCGAGGGGCAGTAGCGAGGACCACCCCCTTGAATTCGTCCACTATACATAGCCGATCGTTCTATATTGTTCCGAATAATGTGGTGTGTTTTAGGATTGGTATACGTAATGTAACATGGCAATTGCAATTGATCAATCGAGTAATTAGAAAAAGAGAATGGTCTTGGCTTTTTATCGCCCGGCTGGATTTCCATTTGATTGAAATTAACCGTCTGAGCGTTAACACGAGGCGGTGTTCCCGTCTTCAATCGCCCAACTTCAAAACCGAGACTCAGAAAACTGTCGGACAGTTTTTCGGCAGCGGATTCTCCAGCTCGACCAGCACTATAAGAAACATCACCAATATGAATTGTACCTTTCAGAAATGTGCCAGTAGTTAAAACAACTGTATCTGCAAAGTAAGCCATTTGAGTATGTGATACAATGCCAATGCATTGCCCTTTTTCGGTTAGCAAAGCCTCAACCAATCCCTCTTTCACATCAAGATTGTCTTGATATTCAAGTACCTTCTTCATATAAAGCTGATACGCTTTTTTATCAGCTTGAGCTCGACTGGAACGGACAGCTGGCCCCTTTTTAGTATTTAACTGACGAAACTGGATACCAGTCTCATCAATAGCTTTAGCCATTTCTCCACCCAGTGCGTCGATCTCCTTGACTAGATGACCTTTGGCCAAACCACCAATGGCTGGGTTACAAGACATCTTCCCGATAGTATCTAAACTGATGGTCAATATAAGTGTTCGGCAACCCATTCGAGCAGCGGCTAAGGCTGCTTCACAGCCAGCATGCCCGGCTCCAACAACCAAGACATCATAATTTTTATAGTATTTGTTCATTTTTTTAGCACTTAGCTGGAAGCACCTATCTTAGTTTGACTATAGGATCGTAACCCTTATTATAGCCAGTCGATTGTTTAGGAATGTAATGACAAATGAAAGATTTACGAAACCGATCAGTAGAGCAGTTAGGTAGAGAACCATGAATCAACCGACCATGAAAAAATAGAGTGTCTCCCTTTTCCATTTCGATCATTTGAGTAGTATAGATGGGCTTAGGTTTTACTGCTGTATGAGTAAATGAGAGTGTCGGATCGGTCTTGTCCATTTTTAGTATTGGTTCTATATGTGAACCCGGGCAGACTATCAGCGCCCCATTACCCGCATCAATTTTTTCAAGGGCAATCCAAGCTGCTATGCAAGATCCTGGTTGAGTTTGCAAATAGAAATCGTCTTGATGTAAGGCTTGACCAAGTGCTTGTGGTGGTTTCCAATAGATCATAGTTTGCAAACCAACGGCCGGACCTCCTAGGAAGATTTCCAGCCGATCGACAATTTTTGGGTGCTTCAAAATGTGTAGGGGCAGCGGATGCACCCGATGCGGATGCATCATGCGTGGATAAATTTGCAGAGGATCGTCTGCATCTGGATTACTACTGAAACAGCCAGGGATACTCTCTCGTCGGTGGAGTTCGTAAGCCCGTTCGACTATCTGATCACATTCATCAACTGACAACAAAGATTTGAAGATCACAAACCCGTGTGTGAGATATTGATCTTGTAGATTCATAGCGTTATTTCTTACAAGTATTAACTTCGAGTATACCATATTTCCACCGAATTAATATGATATCATCTGCTAGTAGAACTTGAAAAAAAGTACGAAGTTTGGTATTTCAAGCCCTTCTGTTTGAGGCTCTCCTAAGATTAAGCTGAAAGATAAATAAAAACAATAAAAAACAGTCGACAAAAAGATGTTACAAAAAAATTGAATTTGATCTTTCCTTTTGGGACAAAATTTGAGATTAGCACTTTGAATTAAAGCGAAAAGCATTAAAAAATTCAGGAACCGAATAATTTTGACTAACCAACGGTAGCTGAACAAAAACACTGTGGGCGAAATTAGAATGTCAGAGGATTATCCCACGACCACAGTTTGACCACTGGAATTGTAATCAATGAAAGAAATATCAGGCGAAACAAACGTATCATCATATCGGTTTGGTTCTGGTAGTATCGAAGAAATTGGCAAATTTGTTGTTGTAACAATGGACATTCTATGGGATATCACGAGAGAACTGCTTGGAGGAAAACCAGAGCAAGTACTGTTCATGAATTCTGTGGATCAAGTAATCCTAGATCAAAAGTTACTAAGTCTTCGAGAATGCGACACTATAATAATTGGGATTGGAGGTGGGATAGCCGTCGATGCGGCTAAATACTTTTCTTAGAGGCGAAATATAAGGCTGGTGACCATTCCAACAGTACTCAGTGTAAATGCGTTTGTGACTCCCGCGACTGGAATTAGAATTAATCATGAAGTCAAGTACATTGGAACAACAAGCTCGGATCCTTTGATTATAGACTATGATATTCTCCGCACCACACCGCGAAATTTGAATATTGCAGGTGTTGGAGACTTGCTTTCAATTCATACCGCCAGCTTTGATTGGCAATATGCCCAAAATAAAGGGAAATCCGAATATCCTTTTTTTCAAATAGCGTAAAGGAATCTAGATCAATACTGGAATAACTTTGTACTGTAACTTCTGAGATAAGAAGTGTTACTGATAAGAGGCTATTGGCCATTGTTCAAGGTTATATAAAATTAATTGCAATCTGTATTCCTGCGAACCACTATCGTGTAGAAGAGGGGGCAGAACATTTTCTATTTTATGAATTAGAAGAACGCTTAAAACAGTCGTTTGTCCATGGGCATATTGTAGAATTGGGTATCTATTTAATGAACCGATTACAAGAAAATAAAGCTGAGGAAATTACCACGATCTTGGATGAAATTAAATTAGATTATCATCCAATTGGAATGGGTATTAGTCGGCAAGATTTGGTTAATTCTTTGAAAAATCTGAAAAATTTTGTTCAGGATAGAGGCCCCCTATGGTTCACAATTATAGATGATTCAGACATGTCTGAGGAATGGATAGATAAAGCATTGG
>CAYVHK010000098.1:0-3433 GCA_964451145.1 uncultured bacterium
GGTTGCGCACTGATGCTCACGGTTGAGTGAATCACGAACATAAAAATCGAGTTTGGGCCCATAAAAAGCTGCGTCGCCTATATTAATTTCAAAATCAAGATTGTTGTTTTTTAGTACACTTTCCAGAGCGACCTCAGCTTGATCCCATAAAGCAACCTCACCCATGAATTTTTCTTTATTACGTGTACTGAGAACTGAGCGAAAAGGTAAATCAAAAGTCCGGTAAATGCGACCAATCAAGTCAATTATACGATTATGCTCAGACTCGATTTGGTCCTTAGACACAAAATTATGGGCATCATCCTGACAAAATTGAACTACTCGCGTTAATCCGCTTAGAGCACCAGTCAATTCATTTCGATGTAAAACTCCTTGGTCGTATAAACGAAAGGGTAACTCACGATAACTCCGCTTTTTACTTTTGAAAATCAACATGTGAGCTGGACAATTCATCGGTTTTAGTCCACTGTCAGGTTCTCCTTCTTCATCATTGAAAGTGAACATGTCATCCCGATAGTGTTCCCAGTGTCCAGAGGTTTTCCATAAAGATTTATCATAAATCAGCGGTGTACGAACTTCGTTATAACCAGCATTCAAATACAAATTTCGGGCCTTAGCAGATAGTGTGTTGTAGACCATGGTTCCCTTGGGCAGCCAAAAAACAGCACCAGGTGATTCCGGGTGTAGTTGAAATAATTCCAACTCTTTTCCCAATCGCCGATGATCCCTCTTTTCAGCCTCTTTCAACATGGTTAAATAGGTTTGCAATTCACTTTTTGTTGACCAAGCTGTGCCATAAATTCGTTGTAGTTGCTCACGATCTTGGTCAGCTCGCCAGTAAGCTCCGGAAACTCGTAGAAGTTTAAAAAAACGGCATTCTCTTGTTGCCTCAACGTGTGGCCCTTTGCATAAATCAGTAAACTCACCAGTATGATAAATCGAAACGCTGTTTGCAAAAGCTCCTTCATGCTCAACAGATTTTTCTTGGTGAGAAATACCGTCGATCAGCTCTAATTTGAACTTTTGATCTTGCTGACCAAACCATTCTCGGGCTTGCTCAAACGACCAATCCTCTTGTAGAAATGGTATATTGTTTTTGATGATTTTTTTCATTAATTTTTCAATTTCGATTAAATCATCTGGTGTAATCGAACGGGGTAATTCCATATCATAATAAAATTCGTTTTCGATTGGGGGACCTATTGCCAACCTAACGTTCTGTGGCTTAAACATCTGTTGGACTGCATAGGCCATTACATGAGCAGTGGAGTGCCGAACGCGATATAAATAGTCTTGATGTACTTTTGTTATCTTGGATTGATCAAATGAAGTTGACATAATAATTTTAACCTGTGGCTTTCACTTATCTTCTGTTCAAAATTGATTCAGTAATATATCTTTTATAAAAACAAAAAAAGAGCCGTCGAAACGGCTCTTTCAAAAGAGAGGTACAAAGGTAATGGGCGGTACGGGATTCGAACCTGTGACCCCTTGCGTGTCGAGCAAGTACTCTAACCAACTGAGCTAACCGCCCGAAGGAATTAACCCCTTAAAAGTAAAGGCGGCGGTCGGAATTGAACCGACGCATAGAAGTTTTGCAGACTTCCGCCTTACCACTTGGCTACGCCGCCAAAAGCGGAAGACGAGATTCGAACTCGCGACCTCCACCTTGGCAAGGTGGAGCTCTACCACTGAGCTACTTCCGCAAAAGGTGAATCGGATTATACCAAGATGCGGAGATGATTGTCAATTTAAATTGGCTCACATCCTGACTAAGTCAGCGAGAAGAATAGTACCAGATTAGGCTTGATTTTGAACCACTTTCTTAATTTTGGAACATAAATTTGAAAAGTAGACTCAAGTAGGGCCAATAGCTAGCCTCGATCTCCATTCCGACGGTCTCCCCGTCTTTGCGGTCTATCCCCACGACCCCGACGGTCTCCACCTCGACCACCGCCACCAAAGCGTTGCATTTGCTGGCGTTGCTGTTCCTTTTCATACTCTTCTAATTTTGACATCTGATCTTCGCTCAGCAGATTCTTCATAGAGGATTTGTGATTTTCCATAATTTCCCCCATTTTAGGTCGAATGCTTTGCCAATCTTGTGATTTCATGGCTTCTGATACCATTTGCTTTGACTTGTCCATAGTCTCTTTATAGATTGGGCGTGCTTTGATTAGTGTTTCATCATCAACATCAACCATAAAACTAAGGCCTACCCAAGAAGCACCAACGGTGCCAGTAATCATATTTGCAATACCAGACATGCGGCTTCCACCACCTTGGCGCTCACCGCGACGTTGACGTCCTTCATCTCGCTCTCGACGCCTACCATCCGATTTATCTTCTTTATTATGACCGTCAGCATTTGATACCTGAGCGATGGTCAATAGTCCGGCCGTTGCTCCTACCAGAAAATCTTTACGTTCCATACATTCCACCTCCGTTTTTTTATGATTTGCAATATTCGTTGTGAGACTTCTTACAATTCCACTCTACGACTTCAGACGAATACCTATAGCTTGAAGTTTATAGATTATAGATTTAATGACTTTATTGTGAAAGTCATTTCTGAGTTTGTCAAACTGACAATAATAGTAAAATTAATAGTATGATTCTGCAAACTGTAAATCAGTACAGTTGTGCGTTGTATCACTGAAAAAATGAACACCAGAAAATTCTAATATCTCAATTCGTCGCTCCTCTGGCTTTCTTAACTCTCCTCTTAATTCTTGTTTTTCATCTGAGGCGATTAAACTTTGAAACACCGATACGACTTCTAATCCATCAGTACAACTAATGTGTATGGGTGGTGTCGGATTTTATATTAATTCAATTTAGTGAATTTCAAAAACAACCGGTAAGCGTTGGCTAAGTAATGAATTGTGCACAAACTTTTATTGAGCTTTTGAGAATGAAACTAGACGGATTTTCCGCTGGGTAGTTTGTTTGCTTAGTTCATTCTGAAGGTTCAATTGAACGAGTTCACCGGCTGTCTTCTGTACAATTTTCTGGTTGAATTCGATTTGAGGGACGATTGATTGCCACAAACCATCTCCGTCTTCCTACTCTGGCCTTAACAAAATCCCAATTTTATTGTCAAGTCGGACTTTCAACACTTTTTTGTAGGCGTTATTATCTGGTTCTATATGCCATATTTGGATAATCTGGCCACAAATTTTTGTTTTTACTTTTATCAGTTAAAGATAGTCGTTGTCTTAAATGAGCAAACGGTGTCGTGATAGATTAAAAGCGTTGAGCTGATTTCTAGATTTGGGTTGATGAAATCGATCGAATGAACCACTCCTTTTACTACGACTTTTGTATCGGAGCAATACTTCTTTTCTGGGTAAGTGATATACCCAGAGTAACCAGTTACGGGTTAGTGAACTCCTATTCTATTCCTTCAAAAGCATGGTGTTTAATTGACGAC
>CAYVHK010000098.1:3533-14124 GCA_964451145.1 uncultured bacterium
TAGATGAACTAGATTGCTCCAAAAAATCAAAAAATTGTTTTTCATTATTCTGTTCTGTTAGATTAGTTGGTAAGCAAAGGCTAGTTATACTGATAAAAAGTAAAAATAGTTTAATGTTTAATATTGTTTTTGATCTAGATGGTGAGTCAGTGTATCTATAATTGGTTTGTTCGCAATTCTAATATGCGTTTAGTAATGCGTTAGTATAATTTGACGTTTCATCAACAGATAAATCTATAAAGACACATTCCACAACATATTTCAGTGTGTGGTCAGCAAATAGTCATTAATGGTTAGATCAATCATTGAGTTTTCACGGAGTAAATTCAAGAAAAATTAGATGATAAAACAACAAAGTGGTCACCGCCACAGTTGGTAACGTTACCCATCAATTGTTCGACCAAGATTGGATTGAGAACCTCATATTTGGCTCTTCGATTTGATCTTGTATGTGTTGCCAAACATCAAATTTCTTCTCTTATTTGAAAGTTAAGATTAAGCTACTTTGTTTTTTAAATTGGCGATTAATTGTCGGTATTCTTGTCAATGTTGCAGATGTTTTTCAATCGAATGAATTTTTTATTCTTCTACTTTGCCATCAATGTAAGCCAAAAGTTGTTTCTGCAGATCTTAATGCTTATTACGCATAATTAGTTGTCTTGTACCTGAAGTTTCAATTATGATTTGCTATCTGGAGTATTCATGGAAGCTTTCCTAAACGATATTATCAGATAATAAGGATTCCACCTCGCGCAAGATCAGAACGGCTCGGTGATGATCTTGTAAGCTATTGAGAGCTTTAAATAATAATTTTTGTTCTTCCTCAACCAAAATCTTGGCATCTATTGTTTTTTCATCAACGGAGATCCATGCGTAATTATCGTCAATTTCAGTTGTTTTTGTCTTACGTCTCTGTTTTTCTTCTTAGATTCAAAGATTGATTCTTAGGAATTAGTCACAACTAAGCTAATTTTTCGGACTTTTGCTTAAATTGACGAATTTTATTCCATACTGTCAGAAAAACGTTTTGTGTACTGTTCTGAACATCCTCCCGGTTTTCAATAATTCTGTAGACTAAATTATGAATTTTCTTTCGTATAGCTTGACGATTCGCTCTTTATATTTTGGTTCACCTTTCAGACATCGTTTGGTAAGGTCATTCTCATGAGAGGTAGTTTTCGACTCATCAACCGTCTTAGATATCAGTTGAGGAAATCTATTGTGTTTGGATGTATTGGATTAGACTAAATCACTTTTTGATTTGCTCAGTATTTTTTATGCATGCATAATCCTTTTGACAATGTTCTCATAAGCTGTTGTTAGTGATGAAAAACAGTGCTATACTTTTGCCTCTGTTTGATAATAACGTACTATGGATACGATGACTGAATACACTGAGTCAACCGACAAATACTTTTCAGTTGCGATTGAATACCAACGGGCTGGCAATCTTCCAATGGCTGAGTCTTATTACAAAAAAATACTGTCCATTCAGTCCAACCACACACCCTCAATTGGTAATTTAGCGGTAATTGCAAAAAAACTAGGTAATTATGATCTAGCTATTAAACTGTTGCGAAAGTTAACTCGGCTCAACCCACAGGATGAAAAGGTCTATAATACATTGGGTAACATTTACCATGAGCGAGGTAATACACAAAAGGCAATTCAATATTATAAGTTAGCGTTGCAGGTGAATCCAGACTACGTCTCAACCTATGCTAATCTTGGAATTGTATACCAGTTGGTTGGCGATACAAATCGGGCTATGTATTATCTAAAACGTGGTCTTCAAATTGATATAACATCAAACAATTTGAACTTTTGTTTAGCTAACGTGTATCATCAGAGAGGACAGTTTCAACTCGCTGTCCAATTCTATCAACGTGTACTTCAGACTGATCAACACCATGCTGAAACTTATTCCAACCTAGCGTTGTCTCTTAAGTCTCTAAGGCAACATGATCTTGCCATTTATAATTTGAAACGTGCAATTGAAATTGCACCTGAGTCGTCTAATGTTTACTATAATCTGGGAAATATATACAGGGAGGTAGGTCGATACCGAAAGGCTATAGAATGCCATCAAAAAGCTATTCAACTAGAGCCAAATTCATCGAAACCTTATATCAATTTAGGAATACTACTCGGCGATTTAGAGCGTTATGATGAAGCCATAAAATACCTAAAAAAAGCGTTGCAACTGACTCCGAACGATTCAGATGCTTGTTACAATTTAGGAAATATCCTAGCCGAGATCCTAGACTATAAGCAGTCTAACCATTTCTACCATATGGCCATTGAATTAAGATCAGGACAGGCGATCAACAATTATTTAATGAATCTCAATTACGTTGATCAAATTGATCCACAGTTTGTTTTTGATGAGCATCAAACTAAAGCTAAGAAGCTACAAATGCACTGGTCCCCACATGAGTCTTTGGTGTTTAAAGTATCAGGTAATTTATCTTACAATAAAATTAGGATTGGCTATTTATCATCGGATTTCAGAGAGCACAGTGTAGCCTATTTTTTTCAGTCAGTAATTCAACATCATAACAGAGATCAATTTGAAATTTTTTGTTTTTTCAATTCGGATGTAGAAGATAAGATAACAAGTGAAATTCGGCACCTTTCTGATCATTTTATATCAATTTATCATTTGTCAGATGCAATGGCATTCGAGGAGATTAGAAAACACAATTTGCATTTTCTAGTCGAACTTAATGGCCATACTAATGGTAACCGATTGACAATTTTACGTTCAGGTTTAGCTGATAAAATATTGTCTTGGATTGGTTATCCGAACACGACCGGTCTGGCGAGTGTCGATTACAAAATTTCTGATAATTATTGTGACCCTGCACCATTTTCTGACAGATTTTACGTTGAGGAATTGCTCCGCTTAGATACATTTTTCATGGTTTATAAACCACCTGAGTCGTTACCACCAATCAAACAGAGTCCATACTTGACTAACAATTATCTAACATTTGGCTCCTTCAATAACTTCAAGAAGATTAACTCTTCGCTAATCCGTCTTTGGTCAGAAGTGCTAGAAGCATTTGCTAACTCCAGACTAATTCTAAAAAATAGTAGCAAAACCAATTCAAGGCAGAAAGAGTTCTTTTTAAAAAATTTTCAGCAAGCAGGTATTGACTGTTCACGCATCGATTTTTTCGAAAAAATAGAAGACCAAAAAGAACATTTAGAATTGTACAATTTGATCGATGTTAGTCTTGATACACATCCTTATAGTGGAACAACAACAACATTTGAATCTTTGATTATGGGTGTACCAGTCTTTACTTTGGTTGGTCAGTTTCACGTACATGCTTCCCGTGTAACTGGATCCATATTGAATCAAATGAAATTAGACCAGTTTATTGTTAATGATCGGAAAAATTATGTTCGCCAATTGAAAGAAGCCACCCAAAAAGAACAGAATTTGGATCGGACTTATCGTCAAAGATTATTGAGATCAAAATTGTGTGATGGTCCTGCGTTTACGAAAAGATTCGAGGAAAAGCTCAAGAGCATACTCTAGCATAGATGAATAACTCCAAAAAACTAACCGTCTGGAAAGTCTTCAATCTTTCTGTTCATCCCCATCAAAGCTGAGTTTTTCAGCAGGCAGAAAATCTCTATAAGAATGTCTTCAAGTTATATCTAGATTACTACTCACCTTAGGCGACCCAAGTTTATTAATCACACAACATAGACAATACAAGTTGGTCAAGAGTTTATTCACAAAAACACTTGCCATTTACTAGGGTGATGTGAATTTGCTTTACAACTTAGATAGTTTTTGGTGTCCATCAGCTATTACAAAAAGTAATTCAATTAGATTCGAGAATAGCCGAGGTTTGCCATCAGTTAGGTTCAATAACAAAGTAATTTATCTCAAACTATCTGTAATTAGTAATTATAAAAAAGTTCTCGCCATTAATCCTTTTAAGACTTTGATTCATAAAAATTTAGGTAATGTATTCAGAGAACGAGGTTTTTTCAAAATTTAATTAGCAGTTGCCTGAAAATTACAGTATGTGAGCCTGAAAATTTGATGTCTCTACATCATTTGATGCATCGTAGACAGAACGGTCTTATATAACAAGAGAAAGATACTATCAGATCAAGTTGCTACTGATCCAAATTCGTCGATCAGAGATACGAATAGTACGATAAATCTTGTTGTCAAAATATGCATGAAAGAGAAGAATTATATCTTTTGTTAAGAGAACTCCGGTTTTTTAAATCTGAATCCAGTAACTTCAAAGTACCTTTTTCATACTGGCTAGATTCTTTTCCAAAACTTAAATAAAAATAAATAAGTTAAAACTTTTAAAGTGAGTTGTTATATGAGACAAGCCTTAATTCAATCAGAGACCAATTTTTTTACTGGTAAATCTCTGCTTTTATTTCTAGGGTTGACATAATTGGTTTTTCCTAAAGCGAAAATCGTTAATTGTTGGAAGTCACTCTTGGCTTCGATTATCTCAATTTTGCAAAATAGCTTGATACAATTGTCATCGACTCGTCAGTTGGACGGTATTTTGGACTATTTAAATATCTATTTTTCTTTTATTCAATATTGGAAACGACAATTTCCTAGTTTTATATACTCCATTAACTATCAACAATTGATTGCAATTCCACAAACTGAATTACAACGGTTATTTGTTTTTTGGCTTGCCCTGGAGTCCAGCAAATTTAGACTTTATATAAGAGGATTGGTCTGACTTCAAAAACTGAAAGCAATATCCAAATTAGAAACCTGATCCTTACAAATACAAACAACAAATATAAACTATATCGACTGTTTTTCTCTCAGTTCTTTGATTAATTTCCATGGTTTAAGGCATTGTGATTATTATGAAAAACTTATCTGCTGATGATTTTTTTGCTCTAGCAGTTCGGCACCACCAAAATGGAAATTATGTACAAGCAGAATTGATCTATCAACATGTTTTACATTTACTACCAACACACTGTCCATCGTTAGGCAACTTAGGCCTCCTCAATCTTCAGCTAAATAGAGACAATGAAGCTAAGAAATACTTATGCAGAGCCGTTACTGTTGACCCTAAATATTACGAAGGCTACACCAATCTCGGCAACCTTTATTTCAAACAGAGTTGTTATAGGTTAGCTATAAATTCTTATCGAGAATCCATTCGTATTGCCCCTAATGATCCTGATATTTGGGCAAATTTAGGCAATGTTTATCTGAAAATAAAAAAAGATAATGATGCGATAGTTTGCTATCAAAAAGCTATTGAACTTAATCCAAACAGAGCTGATCTTCACAATCTACTTGCGGACTGTAATTATATTTTGGCCCGTTATTCAGAGGCGATTTTATCTTATGAAAACACGCTCAAAATCAACCCGAATTATGCTGAATGTTATTACAAAATTGGACAAGCATATCAACAAATGGGGCAACACCATCAAGCAATCAAATCTTACAAACAATCTGTATCAGTTGAACCTAAAAACGCTGAATTCCATAGCCAATTAGGAACAACACTTTTGTTGACAGGAGATTTTAAAAATGGATGGATGGAGTACGAGTGGCGTCGGAAAATTGGCAAATACAAGAAATACTTCGCTGAACCATTTTGGCAAGGGAATGATTTAGCTGGAAAAACCTTGTTGGTATATGCCGAACAAGGAATGGGAGATACTATTCAATTTTACCGTTTTATTTCTTTGCTCGAACACAGAAATTGTACAGTCATACTTGAGTGTCATCCACCTTTGAAACCACTTTTTGAGGCGTGGGGGCTCGCTTCAGAAACAGTACAAATTTTCGCTATTGGAGAGAAACTACCTAACTTTGATTTTTATCTACCTTTGATGAGTTTTCCCTATGTCCTGGGTCTAGAAAATGTTGATCAAATCCCTTTATTTTTCCCTTCCCAGGTTTCTGATGTATTAACAAATATGCATCTCCAAAACACCTTAGAAAAACGTGGAAATTTGAAGAATGGCTAAGTTTGGGCTGGCAATCCTAACCACAATAGGGATAAACAGCGCTCAATGAAATTAAATCAATTGTCATCATTGTTTGATATCCCAAATTGTGTGTTTTTCAGCTTGCAGGTCGGAGAATCCAGAACAGAACTATATCAGATGATGGATCAAATACAAGGTATCTCAATTACAGATTTAGGACAAACTTTTTCTAATTTTGTTGACACTGCTATGGTAGTTAGCCAACTGGATTTAGTTGTCAGCGTGGATACTGCAGTCGCTCACTTAGCCGCTACTATGGGTAAACCAACTTGGATTATGTTATCGGCTAACCCGGACTGGCGTTGGTTATTGCAAAGAAGCGATTGTCCTTGGTATCCGACTGTCCGACTTTTTCGCCAACAAGTTTTGGGCGACTGGAGTTATGTTGTTGCTAGTATCGCTGATGTATTATCGAAAAATATTAAAAAAAGAAAATAAAGTCTAAAGTTGTACGCAAAATATTCGACAATACTCCGTGTGGGTTTAGATTGGGTGTGTATATTTCGTCCACGTTCAGATAATCTTTGACCCCGTAGCTATAAAATTAAGTCATGACTTTAGATAGAGGCTCTGTCGCCATTGGGTTAGTCCTTAAGGAGGAAAATTAAATAATGGCATCTATTCGAACAAACTTACAGGCGGGACTTATTTCTCGTCAGTTATCCAACATCAATCGCCGATTTACGACCAATCTAGAACGATTGTCGACTGGTCTGCGACTGAATCGACCAGATGATTCTCCCGGCCAGTATGGGGTGGTCATCAACCAAAACCTTCAGATTCAATCGCTGAATCAGGGAGTCCTCAATGCTCAAAATGCGGCTGGAATGTTGCAAACAGCAGAAGAAGGGATCAATACTCTGATTGATGTTCTGAATCGAGCACACGATCTTGCAGTAACGGCTGCAGATGCCACACTGACTCAAGCACAGCGACAACAAGCCCAAGATGAGGTTGAGCGCTTGCTAACTGCAAGTGATGGTAGCGCCGAGATTCAACAACTGCTTGACAATGTGAATTACAACGGTGTTAAGTTGTTGGCTGATTCAGAGAAATCTGCTGCTATTCAAGGGTCTGGCCTTGGTGCTGCTGGTGGAAAACGCGATACAGCATTGTTAGGTGGGGACAAAGTTACTTTAGCAACGATAGATGGGAACGCTACATCGGCTTCTCTCTTCCACTACCAGGGCACCGGTGGTGTTTTTGGAACGACTGCAGCTTATTTTGATCCAATCACAACCACTAATGCTCCGGATTTGGCTAGTGTTGGTGTGGCAACTTCTAAGTCTGCCATGATCATCAATATGTCAACAATAGGAGACTTGATCAACAAAGGTGATGTACTTGAGCTTTCACTCACCGGTTCCGCAGGGTTAACGACTAGCGATCAAGTGATCGTTGCAGGTGTACAAGAAAATAGGTGGAGTAACTCAAGTATTGCTGGTGGTTTTGATGTCCCCGTGGTTAACGGAGAGGGGGCTACAGTTGCTCTGGATATGTATGATATGTTGACGAATACCACTACAGGGCTTAGCTCTGCCACTGATACTTTCAGTATTAGTCGGATCCCACAAACCTTGATTTTAGATTCTACAGGTGCAAATGCTACTAGTAGTAGTTACCGTAACTTCGATCCAGGTTCGATTGCCACTACCACCAATACGGATAGTGAATTCCGTGAAGTCATGCATGTTGGTGTAGCTTTGAAAGCGAGTGGTGATTCGACTACGGCTAATCTCAGTCGTGTAACTGTTAGCTTTGCTGAAGTTAATCCGCTGGTTGCAGCTCAAAAAATTGAGTCTGCTATTGAAGATCAACTAGGTGGTGAATACCGTAAGGGTGGTGCGTTACATATTGACGTTACCGCAGTAGCCGACATTTATAAGATTCAGCGTGTTGATGGTAGTGGAGCTACGGGTGGTAGTGGTACTGGATCGACTTTGATTGGTACTCAGGGTGAAGTTACACAAGATCTTTGGACTAGCACCCAAAATATAATTGGTACTGGGCAATACGGTAGTTGGAATGGTACCACCTACATGGACCAAATCGGTCGTGAGTACGCAGATGCGAGTAAGGTTTACTTCAAGTTGTCGACGACGGCGACGGCAGGGGTTAACTTGACGCCAGAGTTGCGTGTCATGTCCGACGAATTGGCTGGATACACGGCTACAACTTATCCAGACCGATTATTTGGCAATTCCTTGAGTATCTCGACGGGAGAACATGGAAATGATAAGTTCATGCTAACCATCGATGGTGAGGAAGTTGAAGTTGACATGGATGGTGACTTCGCGACTTCAACTAACTCAAGAATTGATGCCTTGGTAACCCAAGCAGAGAAGCATACCATAAACACAACCAATACTACTGCAGCTTTGAATCAGACTGCGTTTAGAATTGGTATTTCAGATGCTAATAGTACTGTGGGTGCTGTAGATGCTGCGACTAACTTCCAAATCACTGGTGATATAGAATCAGGTTTGGATTATGCAATTGGTAATTCAACAAGTCGCGATTACACTGGAGGTTACTACAGCCAAGATAATCTGCGGACTATGTTGACCGATGCCATAAATAAAGCTACTACCTCGGCAAAGGATGCTAGTGTATCCTATGATCATGCAACACGAACCTTTACCCTGACCACTGGATCTCGTAGCAACCTGAGTAGCTTGAAAATTGGCAACAGTGTCGCTAGTAACATCACGCTAGGTGATGGAACAACGAAGGCTACTAGTTTGATAGATAGCACACCTGGTACGTCTGGATTTGTTGGTGGGCTCGGTTTATCAGAAGGGGTTACCAGTCTTGGTTCTGGTTCTTTCTTTGAGTTCCGTCTTGGTGGTGATGGTGATACCTTCTCCATCAATTTTGGGACCTTTGGTGTAACCAATATGGGCGCCGATGCGGTAGACATTTCTAATATAACTTTGGCTACTCAAAGTGGTGCAGCGAGTGCGATTTCTGTTATCGAGCAAGCCTTGGATAGCATTAGTACTACTCAAACTAGAATTGGTGCTGGTATTAAACATATGCAACGTAGGGGCAATGTGATGGAAAGTCATCGTGAAGCTCTGCGTGGTGCCAAAGCAAGAATCGAGGAAATCGACTTCACTGTCGAAACACGTAACTTGGCTAGCCTGCAAATTTTGTTGCAGTCCAGCACAGCGGCATTGGCTCAAGCCAACATTATTCCGCAAACGTTGTTACAACTTCTCGCTTAATTTATTAATATTAGTAAGGCGGGGAGCATTTCCTTCTCGCCTTACCTTTTTCTTCGAGGTGAAATGTGTCTTCAGTCAATGCCCTCAATTCTTCTGTCGATAGTGCCGTTTCAAGTGTAAAACAGCAGATATTGTTAGCGCAACAGAATACTGAACAACAGAAGGTTGATGAATCCTCCGTTAAGCCAACCTCGTCAGATACGTCCGTTCGGCCTAGCATAGATGCCGAACACCTTGGGATAGACGATATCACTGAGGTCGTTAAAGTAGATGCGCCCCGTCCGGAAGAAATGCTGGACAAAGTTCGCAATGTCATTCCAAAGTTAAACTCGGTTATGCATAGTATGAATCTTAAGCTGCGATTTGAAGAATTTGCTGACTCCGGTCGTTACTATGTGCGAGCAATGGACATGCAGGAAGGGAAAGAAGTTTCTCGGACTGCTCACGATCAGTTTTTAAAACAAGCTGAAGTAACCAAACACTTTATTAGTGGTTTGTTCGTAGACCAAGGTAAATAAAAAACGGACATATGCATATACAAAGGTGGGGATTGTGAAGGAGAGTAATTCAGTAGCCGAACAGTATCGACAAGTTCAGGTGGAGACGTCAACCACTTTGGAGTTAGTTCGGTTGGCTTATGATGGAATAATTGATCATTTAGTTCAAGCTGTTGAGGCTCTCCAATCTCCCACTAAATCTTATGATTTTGTTAACGAAAAATTAACAAAGGCACAGGAAATCGTTTTCGCTTTAGAAGATGGTTTAGACGATAGCCAAGGAGAGCTAGCCTCAGTCTTGGCTCAGTTTTACACGTTTGTTCGAAAAAAGTTAATCGAATGTAATCTGAATCAGTCTTTGGATGATCTCAAGGACATTATTGCTCTTGTCGAGCAAGTTAGAGACTATTGGCAAGCTAGTGTTGAAGAATCAGTTGAAATTCCTACATCAATAGATTCAGATAAACGTCAGAATGTGGACGTGGTAAATTAGACGGTAAGAGAGACAATTATCGCCTCTTATCTTGGCTTGTGTGCTAGATCTTGGATTCGATAGCTTCTTATCGCCTCGAAAAGGCGCAACTGTTTTTTTCAGAACGACAATACGTCCGTTCGAATGAGTTGTGCGATCTCTTGCTTAGAGATGGTTGTTGCTCACCCGATTTGTTACACTTAAAATCTGTCAATTTGATTGGCCTTGATCGGCTAAAGGCTGCTCAGAAAATGCTTCGCCGATGCCTTGAGGTCACCCCCCAAAACGAAAAGGTCTGGTTAGATTTGGCGTATGTGTATGCCTTACAAGGGAATGATGATCAGGCCTTAACTACTTATCTCAAGGCAATTTCCGTT
>CAYVHK010000098.1:14134-17017 GCA_964451145.1 uncultured bacterium
TCCGTTGAGCCTAAATACTCCTCTGCTTATAATGGTGTTGCTGTTATTTACGCTAAGAAAGGCGATAGGCTGTCTGCGCTAGCGATCTTGAAGCAAGCGCTTGCTGCTAATCCAAACGATGCCATTTCTGCAGCCAATTTAGCCCGCCTCCTTGAAAATGGCAATCAACTTCAAGAAGCTTTAGAATATTATCAACGAGTTCTAAGCCTGTCTTCAACCGTTAAAAATTATCAATCTGTTATTTCAATTTGTCAGAAGCTTGATCTGTTGAAGCTCGCGGTTTTGACTTGCCGTACTGGATTAAAACAGCATCCGAGGTCAATAACTTTGAGACGACTTCTAGTTAGGTTAGAAGAGGGTCCTGTTCACATTCCGGTGGAGATAGATCAGCATGTAAGAGAACAAATTAAAAATGCTCTTCAATTGTTAAAAACAGGTGATATTAAGTCTACAGATCGAATGTTTGAAGATCTTTATTTAAATTATCCATATCATCCGATCCTATTGCATAATTACGGAGCATATTGCCTTCAATATACTGAAGGTAAAAATATAACAGAAGCTTTAGATATGTTGGATCGGGCGATACTGACCTTTCCGAATTTCATACCTCCTTATAAAGTCTTGGCACAGCATTTTTTTTCACAGAACGATTTTGAGTCTGTTATTTTGATTGTAAAAGAAGCAATCCAGTTCAGCAAAAAAACTTCTGATCTATATTATATACTTGGCATAGCACTCAGAAATACTGGACAGTTGAAAGAGGCAATTCAAATAATGGAAGAAGGTACGCAAGTAGCAAAAAATCCTCCAATTGGAATGTATAGTGATCTTGGAATGCTTTATTCTATTGACGGTCAGTTTACTAAAGCCAAAAATTCATATCAAAAAGTATTAGAAATTGATCCATCTCATGATAATGCAAAGTTTAATTATGGTTTGCTGTTGTCTCGGTCTGGAAAAGTAGATGAGTCAATTGAAATTTTCAACAGTTTGCCCTCTCCAGATCGAAATACCTATGAAGCATTGTTGTATTCTGTTGCCTGTCATCCAGAAAAACACCGTCAATTACCAAAATATTTGCATAATTGGGCTGAAAAGTACGCGAATCACATCGAAGCACCAGTAATAAAATCCCCTAGAAATAAGCGAACGAAAATTCGTATTGGTTATGTATCTCCAGATTTTCGGAATCACCCCGTAGCATATTTTATGGTTGGCCCTTATAAACATCACAATAAAAATGAATTTGAAATATACTCTTACAACAATGGTACAGATATTGACGATTACACACTTTATCTAAAAGACCTTTCAGAAGTTTGGCGAGATGTAAGACCATTATCTGATCAAGAGTTAGTTGAACAAATAAGCAAAGACCAAATTGATATATTAATTGACCTTTCAGGTCATACTAGTAACAACCGATTGCCCGTTTTTGTCGGGAAACCTGCCCCAATACAGGTATCTTACCTTGGTTATTTGACCACTACCGGTATACCTCAAATGGATTATCGATTGATTGATAGTTACGCTAAACCTGATATCTGTACAGAGGAGTTGATTGAACTTCCTAATTGTTATTTGTGTTACCAACCATTTCGATTGGACGTATCGACTAGTTCTCATGCAAAATCAAAAAATGGGGGGACGACCTTTGGTAGTTTTCATCGCCTGCCAAAAATTCATGGGCGCTTAATCAGAATTTGGTCCGAAATCTTGACTAAGGTACCCGACTCAGTGCTCTTGATGAAAACACGTTATCTAGATTCGCTTGATGTAAAAAATGATTTCTTAGATCAATTTATTGCCTGTGGAGTTCCGCCAGAACGAGTTGTGTTTAAAGATCATGCTGATTCGTTTGTCGATCATCTTGCCGGTTATGACGATATTGATATTATGTTGGACACATTTCCATATAATGGGACAACCATCACTTGTGAATCACTGTGGATGGGTGTGCCAGTGGTAACTTGGGCGGGTGATTTGCATTTGAGCCGAGTGGGCGTTAGCATCAATACTAATGCTGGATTAAGTGATTTAGTAGGACAAGATGAATCGGAATACATTCGTATAGCCGTGGAACTAGCGAAGGATGAAAGGCGTTTATTGAATTACAATCGAACGCTGAGAGATCAGTTTTTAAGTTCGAAAGTTTGTGATCCAATTATGTTTACCAAAAATCTTGAAATAGAATATAAAAAGATGTACCACAAATGGTACATGAAATAGTAATCCATTTTGGCACTTTACTTTTTTTATCAAATTAATTTCTTCTCGATTTGCTAATACTAAGCTACCACAGTTTAGCATTCAGTTAGAGTTGGTACTTAGGTCATCGGTGCTGTTGATTTAAATACTTCAATTTTATTTTTGTTTGATCTTTCGAATACCAATAGCGATTGGCTTCACATTGCAGAAATTAAAGGGGTTTTGTCATTTTTCGAGACCTGCCGCTTTCTCTTTTTGTTTCTAATCAATATTTTAATTGGTCTAGGCTTGATTTATTCTTATTCCTACCAAAAGATCAGAAACCTAATACCGACAAAGTTGGCTTAATATTTTCTAGAGCTTAATATTTTCTAGATTAGTAAGCGATTCTATAGATTGAAATTAGTCTTCTAGCAATAGTGATTCAACTCTGATTTCTCCTATGTTTGGTTTGAGTGCGACACATATCGACATGACGATCAATAATAACTTAGCTATTATTGACTAAACTGCTCAGTACAGGTATTAATTGACGGTTAGATTCTATTGCTCTTGATCTTCTATTTTCCATTATTTGTTTTACAGCGTGCATTTCGTACGCTTCTTTGCTGGAGTCTATTCCTTTATTTCTCATATGACGAAAGTCAAATTGATCATTAATGAATATTGGGT
>CAYVHK010000099.1:0-16725 GCA_964451145.1 uncultured bacterium
TTACCTACACCGCTACCAGCGAAAATCCCGACACGTTGGCCTTTACCAATAGCTAGCAAGCCATCAATTACCCTAACACCAGTAGGTATTATTTGCGTGATACGTTGACGACCAACACAGTCAGGTGGCGTATTATGAACCGGATATTGGTCCAGACCGACTAAAGATCCAAGATCATCAATTGGTTGACCAAGTGCATCAACGATACGCCCTAGCAGTTGGTTCCCGACGTGAACGGTAAAAGTCGTGTTGGTTAACCGAATTTTGTCTGTTGCTTTGATTCCACGAATATTTCCCAATGGCATCAATAGGAGACGTTCATCCTCGAAACCAACTACTTCGGCTTTAACTTCTATTGGTTGATTTGTATCTGGATCAGTTGCCAGAATAATGCATAGTTCCCCTACTGGCGCGGCAATACCTTTAGCCTCAATAACTAATCCGACAACTTTAGTTATTTGTCCATAAGATGACATCAAGGGTTGTTGGCGAATTTTACGGATATATCGCCTCAGATTTAGGTTCGGCAGAACAGAAGAAGGAGTTTTTGTTGGAGAGGATTTATACTGGTTCAATTTCGTTTGCCTCAGCGGTATGATACAACTTCCAGATGGCTTCGGCAGCATTACTTAACTTTTCACGCCAAGTGCTATCAATTAAATTGGATTTGTTTTCTATGCGACATTCACCTAGAATCAAATTTTCGTCTGACAGGAAGTGGAGCTGACCAATACCTTCAATCTGTTCTAGTAATTTAGGGCGATATTGCCGCATCAAGACCAAATCTTCTGGATTGAGATAAAGAAAAATTTCGGTTTTATCTTTCAGATAGTTTAGTCCTTCTTTAACAACCTCAACGATTACTTTTGGATTGATAGTCAGCTCAAAACCAACGATTTTGGTCGAGATAACCATGACAAATTCTAGGATTTCGGCTTCATATTGTGTCACTAACTGTATTTTAAAATGCTCGAGGCTTTCAGCTACTTTTTGCAAAGTATGGCTAAGTTGGTCTGTATTCTCAATAACAGTTTCTTGGCCTATCTGTAATCCTTGTTCATGCCCAGACTCTTGGGCCATTTTAAACTGTTGTTCAACTTCAGTTTGAGTCTCTGTCAGAATTTGACTGGAATCAGATTTGGCCTGTTGTATTATTTGCTCCGCTTGACTAGTGGCTGATTCTAGTACTGATTCGGCCTGCCTTTGCAGTTTGTTGGCTCTTTGCTCGGCGTTGTCAATGATGGAATTGGCTCGTAGTTGCGCTTCTTCTAGGATATTGCTAGAGAGACTATCCGTATCGTCAGTTAAATTTGATTCTGATTGGATTGTTTGTGAAGGGACTGGTTCAACAAATGGTTCTTCAAGAGCAAAGTCAGTATCGAAGGTATCGGTAGCCTCTATTTTAGTAAAGGATTTAGATGAGACCTGATCGGCTCGAATGACGCGTGCCATACATTAGTTTTTGTTGTATTAAGTATTTTGTAAGTTAATCCTATTGACCTATTTATAAACAATAAAGATCAATGGTATATTTCAGAAACAAGGACTAAATGAATGTTTCTTGTTCACCTGATGCTGAGATGGTTACTTGTCCTTCATCAGACAGTCCCTTGATTACCTTGATAAATTCCTGCTGTTTAGCTTCAATTTCTTTGACAGACGTTGGTGGCAGTCCTTCGAAAAGTTCAAGGACTTCTTTTTTGTTGTTAGCACTCATACTATTGAGAATTTTTTCCTTAAGCTCCGAGTCGCATAGCTTTAGGCAAACAGCCACTCCTTCGGCAGTTATCTCTTGTAGGACTTTTTGCAAAGCTGGTTGCATTTCACGTTCATTTATACTTATTAAGTCATCGAAAGTGAACATTAACTTCTGAATTTCTTCAGCCATTTCGGGCATTTCGGCTTGTAAGCCTTGCGTAATCGCTTTTTCGTCAGCTTGTGGAATTAAATTGAGAATCTCTGCTACTGCCTCAACTCCACCGATTGAATCGCCTGCTGCACTCAAAAACCCCTTCATTTGTTCTTTTAGCGACTTTTTTAATAGGTCCACCACTTCTGGTTTCATTTCATCCATTTCAGCTATCCGTTTAACTATATCCAACTTAATTTCTGCGGGTAACAACGCCAAGATTTCACCAGCTTGTGGAGGACTCAAATTGGCCAAAATTAACGCAATAGTCTGTGGATGTTCAGTTCGCAAAATCTCACTAACCCGCTCTGCTGGGGCTTTCTCCATGAAGTCGAACGGATTGCCTTCAATATTCCTTTCGACTTGTCCGATAATGGTGTCGACCTGTTCCTCCGGTAGAGCTTTTGACAATAGAGAACGAGCGTAAGCCAAGCCACCTTGAGAAAGGTACTCTTGAGCTAGCATTAACATCCGACATTCACGCAAGACTTCCAATTTTTCTTGGGCCTGCACTATTTTTGTTTTGCCGATTCGAAGTGCCAAATCGTTAATCGACTTTTCACTAAGTTTCTCAATCACTTTGGAAGATTTTTCTTCCCCCAACGAAATCATTAAAATTGCCGCCATGTCAGGTTTACTAAGTAATGCCATCGTTACTACCTAAGTGAGTAGTGAGTTTTTTATTTCTACTATGTGGGCTTTTCTAAGGCGATTGGGAGCAAGCATCATCATCATTTTTTTAATATGCTAGGTTCCCTCTTCGATTCCCAGTTCGTCCGATTCAGATAGCCAAGTTTCAACGATTTGGGCGATAGCCTCTGGCTTTTGGTCAGCAAATGCCATCACTTCAGTTTGAAGTCGTCCAATTTCCTGTACTTCTGTCATACTGGTTTGGGGCAGAACCCCCATTGCATTTGAAGTGCCGATTGATTCGGATAAAGGGATCCCTCCAGGATTACCTGAGAGAGCGGCTAATCCGATGTTGCCTGACATATTTGAAGCTGCACCTAATGGAAGATCCCCGTCCAAGCTTGTCGTAGTGGTCATGGAAGGGTTGCCACTCAACCGCAATTGATCCAAGGATGATCGCATCAAAAAGAGCACCACTAAGGCAACAGCGCCGATAGTAACATACTTAGCAATACTTCGATACAAATCACTTAGTTCTCCTTTTCTAATATCCTCTTCTCTTTGCTGTTTGGAAAAAGTATCAAATTGAATACTAATCAGTTCCACACTATCGCGAGCCTCATCGAAGCCAACAGCGTTTTTTGCATAAGATGTCAACGAAGCTAAATCGTCTTGATTCCATTGTTCACGCGCACCGCTAGAATTTGGCTTCCAATCAATTAGTACTGTTGCAGTTAGACGAGTGATAGATCCAGGTGAGGTTCTTTTTGTCGTTGTTATTTCGCTGACTAGATACTGGGTTTCCGTGCTATCTTTACCTACAATTATAGGAGGTTCTGAACCAGAATCGACTGTAGTTTCACTGTTTATGTTAGAGGTTGCACCCGCTACGGCACTGTTCAAACTGGACGGTCCAGACGTAGTTTCTTTGATTTTTGTCTCGCTCTGAAGAGGAAGTGAGTCGCGCTCTAGTTCTGTAGGGTTGTAAGTGACTTCGTTGGTAGTTTGATCATCAAAATTAGTTTCAACGACCACATTGGCTTTAACGTGCTCCAACCCACCAACAAGAGGTGCTAGGCTCTGCCTAATACGTTCTGCTCGCTGAGTGGAAATTTGGTCTTCGTATTGTAACTTGCGGAAGGCTCCTTCCATTTTCAGATCATAAGATGTCTGGACATCTTCACCAGAGAGTGTTCGGCCTTGCTCATCGATAATTTGTACATTCTCTCTTGATAAACCTTTAACAGATAAGGCTACGATATTGGTCATACCTTCGATTTGTTGGTAGTCAATTGTTCGGGAGGGTTTCAAATTGACGATCACGACAGCCTTTGCTGGTTGTTTATCGACCGCAAAAGCAGAATCGACCATGGGTGTAATCTGAACGGTCGCATACTGAACCGGTTCTAAGGTTTCAATAGCATTCCGGATATTGATTTCCGTTTTTTGCTGATTTTTTCGATCATAATCGAGGAACGTGTCACCAAAACCAGAAGATTGTTCAAACACTTGATAGCCATCAGTTGAGCGTGGCACACCAGCCATAGCCAATACCATCTGTGCTCTAGCAGTTTCGCTGTTTGGAACCGAAACAGTCCCGGCACTAGGAAGAGTGTATCTGATACCGGCATTTGCTAATTCTGTCTGTACCATTTTCAGATCGCGGTCTGATAATACAGAAAAAATTACCACATATTCTTCTGTTCCTGACCATAGACTGAATCCAATTAACGCAGCCAGAATGACAACTCCAACAATCGGCACCACAATCTGGGCCTGTCGGGGCAGGTTATTCCATATATCTCGAATTTGGTTAAGTAGTTGTAAAAGACCTTCTGGCACACTTTATCCTTTCAACCGATTACCACCAGTTCGGTTGCACTAGGATTGCATTCTCATAATTTCTTGATACGCTTCGATCAAACGATTACGCACCTGCGTCATTAGCTGAAACGATACATTAGCTTTTTCGACCGCGATCATGGTTTGGGCAATATCTTTAGTCTCCCCTTTAGACAGCGATTCAATTGCCTGATCGGCCTGTTCCTGCAAGCGATTAACTTCATCAATAGAATCGCGCAGAGTATCAGAGAAGGAAGATTTTTCCACACTACCAGCAGTGGATTCCGCATTTTCCTGCTCCGTTGGCGTTTTCATCGACGGAGTGGGGATGAGTGTCCTTTGGAGTTTCATCAAAAATTCTCTTTCGTTGAAGGGAAATCCCCTACATTAAATTGATACACTCTGAGTTTAACCCAAAGCCATATTAAGTTCCAATTTCAAGGGCTTTCTCAGCCATTCGCTTGGACGTATTCAGTGCGGCAATATTGGATTCATAAGACCTTGAAGTTGACAACATATTTACCATCTCTACGACTGGATTAACATTTGGTAATCGAACAATGCCTTCTGCATCTGCATCTGGATGACCGGGCTCATGTTTTTCACGAAAATTTGATTGATCTTCAACTGTACCCAAAACTCGAACACCAGATTGTTTTCCCATGTCCTGACGAGTCAATTGAGCATATTTCTCATAAGCACTATTGAGAGAGAATGAGAAATCAGGAGCTGGATTACCCGAAGCTAAGAGAACTTCCTTTCGACGGTAAGGATTACCACTATCAGTTCGAGTCGTTTGAACATTAGCCAAATTTTCGGCGATAACATTCATTCGATATCGCTGAGACCGAAGACCTGAAACACTCGCATCAATGGCTGAAAAAAGATTAGCTTTCATTTAGTTTTTCTCCATTTAAGGGCTAGACGCGACCTGAAATCGCATTTTTTAGCATTCGAAATTTTCGGTTTGCTAGCTCCAAGTAGGCTCGATGAAAGTAAGAATTTTCCATCAACTTCGCCATTTCTTTCTCAACGTCTAGATTATTCCCGTCATTTCGCTCTTCAACCACTGATTCAGCCAAAAGTTGTGCGCCAAACTTTCGAGTACCCTGCTCAGCTTTTCTATGATGCGACATTTTGACGTCAATAGCAAATGATTTATTCTCTAACTGTCGAAATCGCTGGGTTGCGTTTTGCGGAATTGTTAGCGTTTCCTCAGCCAAAGCTGTTCTTAGAGTCTGTTGAAAGTCGAGGTCTATTCCTCGGTAGTTAGGCGTATCCACGTTAGCAATATTGGTGGTAATAACGTGATGCCGCAACTGAGTGCCAGCCGTCGCAAATTCTACAGCTCGTAAGGTGGTATCAAAAAGTTTTGCCATCTCTATACCCTTATTTGATTTACATCACTCAATAGCAACCATCATGCCAAAAAAAACACAATCTACTCAGTTGTATCCTGATTACCATAATCTTTCAACTTGTTGCGAATCGTGCGAGAAGTAATATCCAAAGTTTCGGCAGTTTTGGTCTGATTGTAGTCGTGAGCTTCCAATGTTTTCATAATCGCCTCTTTTTCCAAATCACGCAGAGTCATACCGACTTGGAAGGTAATTTGATCATCATCGTTTTTTTCTTTTTCAATCTCTGGTTCAATGGAAGAAATATTACCATCTTGACGTAGCTCAATATCATCAACCATTATGTAGTCATTTTTTGCTTGAATAACAGCGGATTGTATGGCGTTTTCTAGCTGGCGGATATTGCCCGGCCAACGATATTCAGTCAATACCGAAAGAACTTCTGGCCTAATACCTAAAACCGACTTACTATATTCTTGATTATATTTGTGCAAAAAATGTTCAGCTAAAAGTGGGATATCACCTGGCCGCTGGCGAAGTGATGGCAAAATAATGCGAATCACGTCTAGACGATAGAATAAATCAGACCGAAATTTTCCTTGATCAACGGTCTGTTGAATGTTTTCATTTGTGCAAGCCACAATCCGCACATCCACTTTAATCGACTGTGTTCCTCCTAGTCGTTCGATTTCGCGTTCCTGTAAAGCCCGTAAAAGCTTGGATTGAAGAGGCAAAGATAATTCACTGATTTCGTCGAGAAATAGAGTACCTTTGTTAGCCCGTTCAAATCGACCAATATATTGCAAATTAGAGCCAGTATAAGCACCTTTTTCGGCGCCAAACATCTCGCTTTCCAACAAATTTTCTGGGATGGCTGCACAGTTGAGCGCTACCATTTGACCAGATTGTGTTCGGAAACTCAAATTATGTAGTGCTTGGGCAATCAATTCCTTGCCAGTCCCGGTTTCACCTTGAACTAAAACCGGCGCATTGCTGGGAGCAACAGTTCGCACTTTGTCCAAAATTCTCAACATTTGTTCATCTTGAGTAATTATATTTTTCAGATCATCGTCAGTACGATTATGTGGAATTTCAATAAATTGGTTGACCAACTCTATTAATCGGTCAGGCGGAAATGGCTTTTGTAGATAATCGACGGCCCCCTCTTTGATAACTTCAACTGCATCTTCCAAGTCAGGAAAGCCAGTCATAATGATAACCGATGTCTCTGGGTGTCGTTTTTTGAGTTCCCTAAACAATGCAATCCCGTCCATTCCCGGCATCTTAACATCTGTAATAATGACTGAAAACGAACGGTGGGAGACCAACTCAATAGCCTCTTTAGCACTGCTGGCTGTCATAGCTACATGATTTGCTCGACGCAACACTTCCAAGACTGCACCACGCATAAAATCTTCATCATCAACAATTAGGATTTGGCAGTCGCTCATGTAGTTCTCCGATTTGTTAAAACTAAAATCTTTTTCAGTTCAGATTAAGAATACTCAGATAATTGTTTTTTTTGGCCTACCTCAAAAACAGGTGGTTGATTCTGGCGAGCATCAGTCGGTAAATCGATATAAAAACGTGTGCCTCGACTTTCTTGACTATCAACACGAATTCGGCCAAAATGGGCTTCAATAACACGATTAACCGTGTGTAATCCTAATCCTGATCCTGATGGCTTAGAGGTGAAAAATGGGGTGAAAATTTTATCTTGTATATCCTGAGGAATACCACAGCCGTCATCCTCAACGCAAAAAATCAACAGTTCTCGTTGTTTATCAATGTTACCGACTAAAGATAAATGACCACCATCTGGCATAGCTTGAATAGCATTCAAAATAATGTTTAACAAAACTTGTTTAAGTTGTTCAAAGTCGCCATAACAAACTAAACTCTCAGAGTAATTTTCGATTAACTCCACACCATTCTCTGTCATAGCATACTTAGTATAAGTGATGACATCTCGCATCAATTCGGCCATATCGACAAACTGAAAACTTGGCTTAATCGGTCGAGCTAAAGAAAGTAAATTATAAGTAATTGATTCTAACGTATCTAGTCCTCGCACCACAGAGTCAGCCAACTGTTTTCGATCATCGGTCAGTTCCTGTTGTAGCATGCCCGCATATAGGCGAATTGCACCCAATGGATTTCGTAAGTCGTGAGCTACTTCGGCAGCCATGCGCCCTAGCTCGGCTAGTGCGGTCGAACGCCCCAATTGCTCTTCTAGCTCTATGCGTTCAGAGATGTCATTGATCATCTCTAAAGCTCCCAATATTTGCCCATCTGATTGTTGAATCAACACAGTGCTAATCTGAACAGGAATCGGTTCAGTCGTATTTGCTGTTTTGATCGATCCCTCCAGTCCAACGTAAGCTTTTTGAGAATTTAGCGTTTCTAGCAAAAAGGGGCGATTACCAAAAACGTCTGCATAGTGCTGACCTAAGACCATTTGTCCTTCTTGTTCCATTAAGTGTTCTGCAGCCTGGTTAAAAAGATTGATATTGCCTTCGAGATCAACCGCCACCACTGCAGCTGTCATACTTTCTAAAACACAGGCTAGTTGGTTATGCAAAGCTTCTTTCTCGGTTAAACTTCGGCTTAATTCTTGGTTAGTTCGTTCGAGTTCCTGATTAACATTTTCTAACCGTTTTTCTAGGTCGGAATATGCATCAGCCAACTTTTCACTGGCTGAGTCAAATGAACGAAAAGCTTGAGAAAAAAAGTCAAGAAGATCTTTGTCTAGGTTTTCGGGTGTCGAGTTCATTTACTAATTACTACTTCTAACCTACATAATACGACAGGATGGAATGACACGTTACAGGCCTTGTTATAGAAATTAACAACGACAACGGAAAATTATTCTATCACCATTAGAACACTGAGACAAGTAACACTCTAAGACAGATAGTAGCCCAGCATACTTGAATCCTCAACAATTTGGCGAGTATAATAAACAATCCCAAAATTTTTAAATAACCGGTTACAACTTGAGACTAAAGTAAGGAATCAATTAACAATGTCGAATGGATTATACGATTTTCAGCAAATAGAACAAAAGTGGCGAACCCACTGGCAACAAAATAACGTTTTTCGCACGCTGAATCCGAGCGACGCAGGTTTTGACCCTGACAAACCCAAATGCTATATTCTGGACATGTTTCCTTATCCTAGTGGTTCCGGTCTGCATGTTGGCCACCCCAAAGGCTATATCGCAACTGATATTTATAGTCGGTTTAAGTGGATGACGGGGCATAACGTTTTGCACCCAATGGGTTTTGACAGTTTTGGTCTGCCTGCCGAACAATATGCTATCGAAAACAATATTCATCCGGCTACTGTTACTGAAGATAATATTGCTATCATACGAGATCAATTACAATATTTGGGCTTGAGTTATGATTGGGATCGCGAGATCGCGACTTCACGCCAAGATTTCTACCAATGGACTCAATGGATGTTTCAGAAGTTTTTCGAGAGTTGGTTTGATTTTGATCAACAAAAAGCTAGGCCAATTACTGAATTAGTAAAATCGTTCGATTCTGGTAAACGTCAGGTTGAAGGCCAAGAATGGTCAATTCTCTCAGCTGCGGAGAAGTCAGCGGTTTTGAACGAATATCGAATTGCCTATCAGAAAGAGGTTACGGTTAATTGGTGCCCGGGCCTAGGAACTGTTCTATCTAATGAAGAAGTTACCAACGAAGGAAAAAGTGAACGTGGCGATTTCCCTGTTTTTCAAAGACCGCTCAAACAATGGATGATGCGAATTACAGCTTATGCAGAACGACTCTTAACTGACCTCAATCGTGCGGATTTAGCTGATGGTTCCGGCGGGCATTTTCAAATTGATTGGCCAGATCCAATCAAACTGATGCAACAAAACTGGATTGGTAGAAGCAATGGCGCGCACGTAATTTTCGATGTTCTGGATCCGGAAACCGGGGAAAGTACCAAGACTTTGGATGTTTTCACTACTCGAACCGATACTATGATTGGTGTAACTTTTATGGTTGAAGCCTCAGAACATCCTAATGATACACAGGATAACGATAATTATTTGGTTCCCTCGGATTATGTTCAGACCGTCAGCAACTACGTTTATAATGCCAAAAATAATGCTAGGACTGCTACGAGTGGCTCAGCGACAGAAACCGAAAAAACAGGCGTAAAAACAGGGATTTATGCTCGTAATCCTGTTAATGGTACAAAAGTGCCGATTTTTGTAGCTGATTATGTGAGTATGGATTACGGTTCGGGAGCCATTATGGCGGTACCTGCACATGATGAGCGCGACTACGCTTTTGCCGAGAAATATCAACTTCCCATTATCACAGTGGTAGAAGAACCAAATGGAATAGCTGATCAGTGTTTCACTGGTGATGGTATATCGGTCAATTCTGGTGATTTAGCAACTAATCCTTTTGCCATTACAGGTTTGTCTACTATTGAAGCTAAATCTAAAATCACTTCTGCTTTGGTAGAAAACGATCGAGGACAGCCATCTACTAACTACAAGTTACGCGACTGGATCTTCTCACGTCAGCGCTACTGGGGGGAACCTTTTCCCATCGCCACAGATGAATTTGGTGAAACGGTGTCGGTCAATCCACCGGTTCCGCTTCCTGAGATGGAAGATTTTCGACCAGCTACATCGGACGACCCTGGCTCACCAGTAAGACCACCATTAGCACGTGCCGAATCGTCATGGCGAACAGTAGAATTAGACGGGAAAACCTATCAACGCGAGTTAAACGTGATGCCTCAGTGGGCTGGTTCATGCTGGTATTTTCTGCGCTTCATCGACTCAACAAACAGAAAGACATTCTGTGAAGAATCGGCGGAGCAGTTTTTCATGCCGGTGGATCTCTATGTTGGTGGGGCAGAGCACGCTGTTTTGCATTTACTGTATTCTCGTTTCTGGCACAAAGTTTTGTTTGATTTAGAATATGTTTCAACCCCAGAACCATTTAAAAAACTATTTAATCAGGGTATGGTGACAGCCGATGCCTTTACTGACAGCCGGGGTATTTATATTGACATCCGACAAGTCGATATTAAGGATGATATTCCATATCATAGAGAGACTGGCGAACAATTGGTGAAGTTTAGTGGCAAAATGGGGAAACGCTACAAAAATGGGTTGCCCCCAGAAGAAGTTGGTCGAGAATACGGCGTAGACACTTTACGTTTGTACGAGATGTATATGGGGCCTTTGGAAGCTAGCGCACCGTGGAGCATGGAAGGCATTCGGGGTATGCAACGCTACTTGCAGAGAGTCTGGCGGAATTTTGTCTCTATCGACGGTAATGCGAATATTGGTGGTAGTATGACTAATGATCTTGAACGGTTAATGCATCAAACTATCATCAAAGTAACCGTAGATTTGGAAAATCTACGCTTCAATACTGCAATTGCCACCTTGATAGAACTTAACAATAAGTTAGTTCAACTATCTAGTGTTCCAGAAGAAATAGGGCGAATTTACCTGTTGCTCTTAACTCCGTTTGCCCCCCATTTGACCGAAGAACTTTGGCAAATTTGCCAGTTTGGAACGGAACTAATCGCGAGGCAAGATTTCCCCGTCGGAGATCCGGAAAAGGCCAAGGAAGATCAAATTACCCTACCGGTTCAAGTAATGGGTAAAATGCGAGGAACCATTTTTGTTTCGGCTGATGCTACAGAAGAAGAGATCCAAACTGTGGCTGAAAATGAGCCCAAAATCGCCAAACATTTATATGGGAAAAAGATCCGGAAGGTCATTATAGTTCCCAAACGAATCATAAACTTTATCGTTTCTTAGATTCTTGATGGGGAAGCGAATTTGAGATTCGATTCTCTAAACTATTTCATTTTCCTTAAAACACTTACTCCTAATATAGCCAGAAGATAGTTGCAATTTTCATCAAAAAATACAAATAGAAAGTTTGCCCCGGAAAGCTACAAAGAATACCAAATCAAATGCTTGGATGCGGCCAATACATTAGTATTTTTCCCAAGAAAAACATTTGTCCCGAGGGCTATAATCCAAGAAAAAGTATTGGGATTAAGTTTTTGTTTATATCTTAGCTGGTATGTTCGGGTGCCAAAAACGAGAATAAACACTAAACATTATTCCCAAGATGGCTTTAGGGGAAATACATCTTAACAAGCCAGCCTGACAGCCAAACGAACGCCCATCGGCTTAGCTGCCACAATATTTTACAAAACTTGCGTTGAGAACTCTTGAAGTAGGCTTTACGTCTACAAGGGCCCGAATAAAAACTCTCTATTGGTTACGATTAATATTGTTCAGGTCCTCGAAAGAACGGATCAGACGTTTTTTGAAGGTTAGTTCGCCTTCTCGGATCCAAACACGTGGATCATAATACTTTTTGTTGGGTTTGTCATCGCCTTCTGGATTGCCGATTTGGGACTTTAGGTAGGCGGTATTTTGATTAAAATAATCGCGAATACCAGTAGTGAACCCCCACTGTAAATCAGTATCAATGTTCATTTTAACTACACCGTATGAGATAGCTTCTTGGATTTCATCTGCTGTTGAACCAGATCCACCATGAAAAACAAAGTTAATCGGTTTCTGGTCAGTATTGTAGTGTTCCTGTACATATTTTTGTGAATTGTCCAAGATTACTGGCGTTAATTTGACATTACCCGGTTTATATACACCATGCACATTACCGAAAGCTGCGGCAACAGTAAATTGGTCACTGACTTTCATCAATTCACCATAGGCGTATCCAACTTCCTCTGGTTGCGTGTACAGCTTACTACTATCCACGTCTGTATTATCTATCCCGTCCTCTTCACCACCAGTGATGCCCAGCTCAATTTCCAAAGTTACACCAATTTCACTCATGCGTCCCAGATAACGCTTGCAAGTTTCGATGTTTTCCTCAATCGGTTCCTCTGATAAATCAAGCATATGTGATGAATATAATGGCTTGCCATGAACTTGGTGAAATTCCTCTCCAGCTTTTAACAATTCATCAATCCATGGTAAGGACTTTCTGGGGCAGTGGTCTGTATGCAAAATGACGCTGGCACCATATGCATCTGCCAACTGGTGAACATGCATTGCACCTGAAATGCCACCAGCGATAGTTGCTTTTTGGCTATCATTACTCAACCCCTTTCCAGCAAAGAACTGGCATCCCCCGCTGGAGAATTGAATAATGACAGGCGAATCTAATTCAACTGCGGTCTCTAGTACTGTATTAACGGTACTGGTATTAGCAACATTAACTGCCGGTAAGGCGTATTGGTTAGCTTTGGCATCGCTAAAAACAACTTGTGTTTGTCTTCCGCTAATGACGGTTTTTTCAAATTTGGACATAATCTTATTCTCCAATAGCAATTTTTATATTTGGTTTATTAATTCAGCAAGTGGCTAATGCTGACGTTCAATAATAAAACGGATAAGGTTGTCGAAGACCGATTTTGCGGTTAATGCCGTAGGACTATTTAGGTGAGCAAACTGTTTTTGAAACCCCTGCTTAGCTTGGTCAGCTAACGATTTAGCTCGTTGTTTTGCATAGTTAATAGAGTCATAATGCTTCATTAAATCCAACACATGTTGGATATCCTCTTTTGTCTTATCCTCTCTTGTTTTTCCCATAATCTGTGTCAAATCTTGGCTCTCAGTCCGTGTACAATTGTTAAAAAGATGAATTAGAATCAGTGTTCGTTTGCCTTCTTCAATATCACCACCAATTTCTTTACCGTAGACGCTCTCTTGACCAATAAGATTCAGCACATCATCTTGTATCTGAAACGCCACACCCAAATTCATACCGATTTCGACAAAAGCGTCCAATTCGCTTAGAGCTGCTCCACCAATCAAAGCACCCAATCGACAAGGCGTAATACAAGTATACCAAGCTGTCTTCTGTACGCACATCCGCCAATAGTCCTGCTCGGTTTGATCCCACGTATTATTTGCCACCCAGCTCAACTCTATGTGTTGACCTTCTACAACCCGGTTACTTAGTTCGATAAACTCGGACAGAATTTGGAAGGTTAGTTCATAGCCGAGATTAGCTTGGTTGTGAATTAGCATTTCCCACATTTTGCAATGTAGGCCATCTCCAACATTAATGGCTAATGGAATCCCATATTCTTGGTGTAAGCAAGGCACGCCACGTCGCAGAATCGATGAATCTTCTATATCGTCGTGAATCAGTAACCAACTTTGTAACAGTTCTAAAGCAACTGCAGTATCAAGAGCTTTCTCAGATTTCTCCCCCCAAGTTTGGCACATTAGTAGACACAAGGCAGGTCTAATTCTCTTGCCAACACGGGTTGGGTAATCTAGCATCATACGGTAGAATTTTTCGATTTCTGAAGAAGAATGAGTAGTGGGTAGAAAATCAACAATCCGGTCGCTAACCTGTGATTGTGTTTTGTGTAGATAATCTAAAGCTAATTGAAACATGAATATCTAAGAACAGTCCGGAGGAAAATTAGATCAGAATTGCCTAGAAAACTCAGTCATCCTTATTGGATGATGTTTTGAAAATAACCTGCCACACGTAGGCTAAATCTTTGCCTATTTGTCTTAACTCCTTAACCATGACTATAGTAGCCGACAGAAAGGATGATCCCATAGCAGTTAGTGATGCAATTCGTGAAAGTGGTGATTGTTTGGCCCTTAAGACAGCCAACTGCCGATCATGCCGGTCAACCTTCATTCGATAGGTGCGTTGCGCAAACGGTTCTTTTGTATGTATGGGCTTGAGATCGTTGCTATATAGACGACGATGACACTTAACACACTTAACCTTACCGAAGGGGTTTTTGTGCGCGCAGTCAGGACATTTAGTCGGGTGGTAAAACATCTAAAACCTCTTGGGTACTTTCGCAACACTGTCCCAAAGTTTATCATGTTTTCCATATCAACTGCAAATTTAGCAGCGTTATATTAAACCAGCTTTAGCTTGTTCAGGTAAGATCAATCTGATATAGTGGCTTGGGTATGCGTGATCTTTTTCTAACTTTTCTGCTGATCTGTGTAACAGCTATATGGGGTAGTACTTTTGTTGTGGTTCAAGACGCAATTGAACAGTACCCCGTAATCCCATTCTTAGCCATCCGCTTTTTAGTAGCCACACTTACATTGGCCGTTTTTACCGGTCGAAAAATCAGGATTTGGCAGGATTCTCTTCTAGTTGGCGGTGGTATTGGTTTAGTTTTAGCCTGCGGTTATTTATTCCAAACGCTTGGTCTGCGCTATACCACACCGACCAAGTCCGGTTTAATTACCGGGCTTTGCATTATTTTGGTGCCAGTAAGCGACTTTTTATGCTTTCGTCTACGACCCCAAAAAACTAGTTTGCTGGTCCTGAGTATTAGTGCTGTAGGAATGGTTTTATTGACAGGATTTAGCACAATCGGATTTGGGTTAGGCGATGTGCTGACATTAATTTGTGCTATTTGTTTCGGCCTACACATTTCGCTATTGTCCCGGTATGCAAAAAAACATGACGCACTTGTGTTAGCATTGGGGCAGATGCTGGCAGCCAGCATCCTATTTTCAACACTCTGGATCTTACAACCGAAATCTCTACCAAGCAGTCAGGATGTTTGGCTAGCTATTCTGCTAACTGGCACTTTGGCTTCAGCAGTTGGATTTGCTGTTCAGTCTTATGTGCAACAACGATTATCTTCGATTCGGACCGCGGTAATTTTAACTACTGAACCTATTTTTGCTGCCATTTTTGGCTATTGGCTGGCCGGTGATCGGCTGTCTATCTGGCAAATAGTAGGTGGCTCTTTAATCGTAGGTGCAATGTTAGCTTCTGAACTAATACCGAGTAGTACAAGCCAGAAATGACAATAAAATTACTATCTATTCGCCTTCGATCAGTTCTCCGCCTTTTTTCAGAAAGGCGATAGCACTACGACTAACTTCTATTTTTACGCCTTCCGAAACAATCAACATAATACTCTTCTCATTCGCTGCGGATATACGACCGTGAACACCACCTTGTGTCACTATCTCGTCGCCTTTGCTTAGATTTTCCAGCATTTGTTGATGTTTTTTTCTTTTGACACTTTCCGGCCGAATAATCAGAAGATACATGATCAAAAAAATTGCGATAAAAGGCAAAAATTGGATAAGCATCGTCGATTCCATTTTATGGCTCCTTATTTATTTTGGGTTATCCTGATTGCAGAGCAATGGCCAACAATTTTAACCAACCTCTAGTTAAAATAGCAAACCGTAGCGACGGTAATATAATTGCTAATCGGGCATGATGCGATAACCGGTGCTAATTCCAGTCACCATACCAATAATCGCCCACAAACCAGCACAAACCATCTCACCTAAAACCAATCCTAGGAAAACTGGACGTGCGCTACGATAAGCCTTTAATCCACCATATTTGACAATGGTGATTTTCATCATCCAGCCTAAGAAAATTGAAAACCAGAGTTTAAACGAAGCCCAAGCAGACAGCATCATATAGCCAATAGGATGGAAAGGCCACCAGAGAAAAACCTGTCGCATCCACATCAGCCATAGGGTAAATAGACTGCCGAAAAACATGAAGCCGGTGTTGACCCAATCAGTGCCTTTCTTTGGTTGTAATAATAGAGACTCAAGTTGAGATAGATAACCGCTACCACCGGTGTAGGGGGCACCATGTTGGTAACTAATCGTTAGTGCCGAATAATAAGAAACAGCTAGACCAATTACCATCGATGCTCCCAAGGCTATCAACAATTGTTGTCGCTTTATTTTCACCTCATCCGCTGCTTTTAGGCTGTTCATGATGTTGGGCATCATTACTTCTCTTAAATCGAGAGTCAAACAAATAGGATGCATTAGCAAGGCAGTTGTACTTGATTGACTGATCCGCTCTGTACCGAGTACAGTTAAAAAGACACTTTGCGGTGAAAAAGATGGGTTGACAAAAGGAATACACCATTAATTACCTGCCTAGTTAGGGCTATATAGATGGACAGTAACAGACAAACAAC
>CAYVHK010000100.1:0-13304 GCA_964451145.1 uncultured bacterium
AAATTATAAATACCATGTATGTTAACTAAAAAATAAGATGCAGTTTTTGTTTCAAACAGACCTAACCGATTTTGTTCAAAACTTCTTACAATTTGGACTTTGGTTAAAAATTGCCTTTTGTTTAACTCGAGATTTAATATCCCTTTTGGTGGTGGTATCAATATCAAGGGTTGGTTCGTGTTTAAATTTTGCCCCAAAATACCTGACAGACTACCACTTATTCTGATGTATTTAGCAAGATACATAAAGTCTGCTTCTAATCCTGTAATAACAGTTTCGGCTCCAACCATCTGATATTTATAGAGCCATCCAGCTGAGCCACTACCCCACTCAATCCAATCTGCACCAGGTTTGTAACCATCTCCCATTTTAGAACTAATATAAAAATTAGGGCTATAATTCAGGTAGGAGCTTAATCGTGTCCACCCTTTGGTCAAAACATATTTAGCATTAGCCTCAATACCGATGGTGCGTTCTAACCCTAAAGTAGGATTACCTATTTCGTAAGAATAGGTTCCAAGATGTGGCCCATCAGAATACAAGTCTTCAATTTGAGGCACTCTGCCGGTTAACATGGTCGATATAGAGGTCTCCAGATCTGACCATTTTTTAGAAAGCTGAAATGATGTCGAGAGAGAGTTAAAGTATCGCCTGATTACTTCAGAAGATTCCATATTGGATAAACGATGTGAACCAGATTTAGGGGCAATCATCAGTAATTCAGTCCTAAATGAAAACTGAGCTATCCAGTCAAAAATTTTCCTTTCAAATAATGAAAAGAGGGCGAAATTGATTTCTCTCGTATCTGGAGTCCAATAAAATCCACCAGCCATAAATTCGCGTAACTGTAGTAGTCCCCCTGTTGTAATTTTCGGTCCAGTAAGTTTACTCTGAAGAGAAAAGATTTTTTGATTCAAGTTGACCGACGTATCAGTTCTTTTTGTTACAAACTCAGAGTGGTCATAATGAATATAAGATTGGTCGATGTCAATTTTTTTAAAATTTTGCGTCGATAGATTTCGGGAGTAGTAGAATCTTTGCTTTGATTTGTCAATATTTATTGTAACGCCACTAATATGCCCAGCCTTACTTCCAGGTATACCGTAATCCATACCTAGTAAATCGAGCGAAAAATTGCTGCCAGTTCGATCCGAAGAGTCTATAATTCCTACTGATAATTGGTATTTATCTAATCCCGTATTTTGTAGTTGGCCTCTTGGTGTTTTCAGGTTGTTAGTTTTTCTTTTAAGCGAATGAAACAAAACTTCTTTACCCTTAAAAGGGACTTGTAGATAAAAAGTCCCGAACATACCATTGTTAACTGACTGATATCCAGTTTTACAAGAATAGTTAAGTTGGCCCGTTTGCTTATGAGAATACGACCTTTTGCTAATATCAAGAACTCCACCAATGGTGTTTGAACCAAAGATTAAACTTTTGGGACCTCTAACTATTTCGATGCTTTCGACACCTGCTAGGTCAATACCCACAGCATGATCAGCAGAAGTTTGAGATAAATCGCCCACTGTGATTCCGCCTTCCGTAATTTTGAACCGGTCCCCAGAATAACCCCTTAAAACAGGACGGGTGGCATTAGGACCCATGGCTCCCTTAGCAATACCAGGTAAATCTGACAAAGAATCAGCTAAATTAGAATCAATAACCCCATCTTGATTTGGCACCAAATATAATGACGATAAAGATTGATGAGTTTGGTTAGGGCGCCCCTTAACCAAGATTTCATCTAGTTTGATGACTTCTGCTGATAGAGTAATTAAACCAAGATTGGATACCTCTTTGTCTAGACGTTTTTTGAAATTAAGTTCTGGAAACCCGACCGCTGAAATTATTATATAGACATCAGATTTTGGAATTCCTGATAAGACAAATTTCCCATCTTTATTTGATTGGGTTTCCATCTCAACTGGACTTACAAATACTTTTGCATCTCTGATAGGTTGTCCACTTTGAGCATCAATAATTCGTCCTCTTATTTCAGCTGCATTGGCCCATACTGATAACAGAAAAAGGTAAATTGAAGAGGTGAGTTTATAAAGACTATTCAGCCCTAACTGGTATTTTGTTGGTAGAAGTATAATCAGCATGTCCTTCATGCATCAGTTCTAATTTTGCGGAAGTTTGACCACTACCTAACCCACTAATCAAAAAAGTGTAAGGATAAATATCTTTTCTAACTTCGAAACTAATAATAGATTTTTCATATTCCGACATTTGAAGGGCTGGTTGATTCTCTAAGTCAAAATGCATAATTTTGTTTCCATCATCATCCAGACAGGTGACAGAGAGCTCTAAGGATTGACCACCTTTGATTAAAATATTGCCTGAAGTTGCACCTTTGAACTCGCGATAGATTTCATTATTATCTAATGTCTGTAGAAGAAACCCATCAACGTCCGCGTGCTCTACATGATGATCATGATCATCATCTGTGTCACAGGCAGAAATAAAGAAAATGGAAGTGATGAATAAAGTAGAAAGCGCAGACCTGAAAAAATTAGGAACAAGATGTTGATATAGAAAATTCAATTTTAGTTACTCTCCTCAAGATTTAGAAGGATAAAATGCTATGTTATAACGTACCTTCCTGTCAAGGCGAATTAATATTCAGTCTTAGTTTATTTTTTGAAAGTATTTCCAATTTTCTTACTTAACTTCCCTGTACAAATTAATGTCAGAAAACACATCCCATTACCTTCCAATTTTTAAACTAAATTCATAAAGCCATGATCGTCACCTGCTATCCTGATGGTACGAAAGTCGATCAACTCAGCAACCCCAGTCGTGTCAACGATGCCAAGTATTTTCTTGAAGGGAAATTGTCTGGTGATCTAGCTGACAGTCCAATGAACGTGATTGTTTATAACGCCAGTTAGACCGCTTATATCGACTAAACATAAATCCCCTGATTGATATTGACCGCTTATTTTAAAAATACTAATATTTTTCTAATTTCCTGTTTAATTATTATTTTTTGAAATTTTGACAAAAACCTAATTTTAGTATAGGATTTGCACTGCTTTCGGTGTATGAATTGGTCTGACTGATCCGATGAAAATCGAATCTAGTAACTTGCTTTCTTATCTGGGTTCAGAAATGATGACCATTGTAAGCTGACATGTTCATTGCTGAAAACAATTGCCCAATATCCCCTAATCACAAGTCAGCTGAGAGAATTTCATGGAACAATATCTTCGGAAAACTGCAATCTTATTTGTTTTGAATGTATATATGCTCGTGTGTCTAAACTCGTGGGCTCAACCGAGTCGAGAACTGGGCAAAAAATTTACTGTCGAACAAATGGTTGCCTACAAATCTCTTCCCTCATATTCCCAAGCACCAGTCTTGGAGAAACTTGAACAAAAAGGAGAAATACCTCCCATCCGCCAACGTTTACCTTCAGAACCCTTTATTTGGAAATCCAATGTTATGGTCGATGGACCTGGTGTTTACGGAGACGTAATGAGAAGAGTCTACGGGTCGGGTACAGAAGGATGGAATTTCGCTGCCGGCCAAATACAAGGATGGGGAGGTACAGAGGCTTATCGAGAATCACTGGTCAACATTAGCATGATGTGGACGATGAAAGAACCCGAGCCTATTCCGAACCTGGCACGTTCTTGGGAGTGGACCGATGATGGCTATACACTGATCATGAAATTGGTTAAGGGGGCACGTTGGTCTGATGGCCACGAGTTCACGGCTGAGGATGTTATTTTTTCCTATGACCACATTTTGGATGATAAAATCCCCAGTTGGCAAACCAAAAGTACTTTTTCATTTGGGGAGCAAATCACGGAACTCAAACAGATAGATAAATACACAATTAGTTGGCACTTTGGATTAGCTTACCCCGTGGTTGTTTTATACCAAATGGATGAACGTTTTCCGATTGTGCCGGCGCATATCTTAAAAAAACACCATCCCAAATATAATACATCCAACAATTACAATGATTACTTCAATGTTACTCCTTCCGACGCATTGCCAGTTGTTAGCCTCGGAGCTTATATTCCTGTCAGGTATAAACCTGGTCAACAGTTAATATATGTTAGGAACCCCTACTATTTTAAAGTAGATGAAAAAGGGCAGCAACTCCCTTATTTCGACGCTATACAGTTTACTGATGCTCGAGACTGGAGCGTCAGAACACTGAACGTTTTAGCGGGGAGTGCTGATAATACACACGTCCAAAAATATGATTTACAACCTGTTGTGTTATCAGCAGCCAGAAAGCCTAACACCCACTTTAAAACTCACTGGGGAGATTGGCGTGTCCCACATCATATTAATCTTAACTTATCTCTTTATCTTGGTGTTAAGAACAACAGAGATAAAGCTTTGAGAAAGTTATTTCGGCAGAAAAAATTTAGAATAGCCCTTTCCCATTTGATAGATCGACACGGAATTACCAATGGTGTATTTCCAACTCCTGCCACCAAACCTTGGTACGGAGGTTACTGTGAAGGTTCGACAATGTATGATGAAAGTATGGTAGTTCGTTACCCTTATGATCCCGAGAACGGCAGGAAAATGCTAGCGGAACTTGGGTTTGAAGACACCGATAATGATGGTATCCTGAACTGGCCTAATAATTCTGAAATCCCAGGAGAGGAACTAATTCTGGAATTACGTGCCGGTGGGGAATCACCTGAATGGGTCCAATTGGCAGAAGCTTTAGTTGAGCCTTTTAGGAAAGAAGGTGGCATAGACTTGCGAGTTAAACAAACTGGTCGTTCTGCTTCAGCCGAGAGGAATGCAGGATATTGGGAGATGGAGGTAACTCGTGATATGTCTACCAATGCCCCCGAAATCTATCCTCATTCAGTTGGATCAATGTCAGATACAACTCCTTGGTGGCATATGTCAGGACCTGAAGGACAAAGAGATTTTCTGCCTTTTGAACAAGAAATATCAACTCTGCTAGAATCAACGGTCACCATCCGTTCAGCCACCAAACTTAAAAAAGTATTTGGTCAAATACTAAAATTATATACTGAAAATCAGTATACAATTGGCATTATGCAAGCCAAGTATTTGGATGCCTACGCTAAACGACATAAAAACTACCCTGCTGATTTCCCTATACAGCTGTATGGTTGGACTGAAAAAAATGTACCAATGGAACTCCGATGGGCTGAAAAATCGGAGCAGTTACCAACTAATAACTATCTTCAAATGATCCCTAAACCTTCAGACTACTAGTATTTGTTATTGATCTGATTCACACCAAATGCTGAATTACATTATTAGGCGGATACTATATTCCATACCTTTACTGGTGTTAGTGGCCTGCGTAACCTTTTTTGTTATTACTCTACCACCGGGGGATTATATGACAGCTCTGGAAGGAGAACTCATATCCAAGGCGGGTCTGTCGGCCCAAGAAGCCAAAGAAATCTCGGACCAATTGCGCGAGCACTATGGTTTAGATAAAACGATCATGGTTCAATTCAGCAAATGGTTTGTGGGTTTACTAAAAGGGGATTTGGGGTATTCTTTCAAGTTTAGGAAACCGGTGGCTGAAGTCATCTGGAATTTTTTAGGTTGGACTTTCCTTATTGCTTTTTGTAGCTTCGTAGTTTCAGTCGTCGGTGGAATTCTCCCGGGTATATATTCCGCAACCAATCAATATAGCATTGGCGATAATTTGTTCACCACTCTAGCCTACATAGGATTATCAATCCCAAATTTTTTTCTAGCTCTCTTAATGATGTACTTGATGGTATTTCACTTTGAGGTGAAAAGTGTTGGTGGATTATTTTCTCCGGATATGGTTATGCAGCCGTGGAGCTGGGCGAAATTATTAGATTTTTTAAATCATTTTTGGTTGCCGGTTTTGGTAATTGGTGTAGCCGGCACGGCTAGAAACATGCGTGTCATGAGGGGGAATTTACTAGACGTGTTAGATCAACCATATGTGCAAGCCGCCAGAGCAAAAGGCTTAAGTGAATTTACGGTTATTAATAAACACGCCGTTAGAAATGCGATCCAACCTCTTATTATGTCTTTTGGCATGTCTCTTCCTTGGTTGATCGAAGGTTCACTTACCACCGCCTACGTGCTAAATTTGCCAACCACAGGCCCTGTCTTCTTAGAAGCACTGCTGTCACAAGATATGTATTTGGCAGGTTCATTCCTGATGGTAATTGCCGTAGTGACCATTATTGGTAATATTTTAGCTGATATTGCTCTAGCCGCGATCGATCCAAGAGTACGATATGGATAAGATTAGCCATTCTTCTAATAATTTATCTTCCACAGAAAGCTTGCCCGGCTCGAAACAGAGCCAGAGGCTGAGCGAGTCTCAAATTCGGCTCATATTTCGCCGATTTCGAAAAAATAGGCTTGGGTCCATTGGACTCTTTGGTGTTTGTACATTTATACTAATTTCAATTGGTGCCCCCTTTTTTGCTCCTTACGATCATACTGAACAAAACTTTCAGACAAGTTATTTACCTCCTCAGGCCATACACTTTTTTGATCAAGATGGTGGTTTTCATTTAGTTCCGTTTACTTATAAACACAAGAAAATAATGGATCCAGAGACATTCGTTTTTTCTTATCAAGAAGATATGTCAAGGCGGTTTTATCTAAAATTTTTCACTTTGGGTTTTAGCTATAAATTGATTGGGTTGATACCAACACGAATACATTTTTTTGGAGTAGAATCACCAGGAACAATCTTTCTACTGGGAACTGATGCACATGGCCGAGATTTACTGAGTCGAATTCTTTATGGAGGAAGAATTTCAATCAGTGTAGCCTTATTAGGCGCTCTTGTTACTGGCATAGTTGGGACTATCATAGGTGCCATATCGGGCTACTATTCAGGAGTAATAGATATACTACTACAAAGATTAGTTGAGTTAGTTCAATGCTTTCCACAACTCGCACTTTGGATGATTCTGAGTGTGGCTTTTCCTTCCACTTGGCCACCTTTATATATTCTCTATGGTATCGTCGGAATTTTTTCATTATTGTCTTGGCCTTTGTTGGCTCGAGAGGTACGTGGCAAAGTATTATCCTATCGAGAGACCGAATTCGTTTTAGCTGCTGAAGTAATAGGGGTAAGCGCTCCTGTCATCATTATCCGCCACATCATTCCGCATGTGGCTAGTCATATTGTGGTGGCATTGACAATTGCTATTCCCTCGATGATTTTAGCCGAAAGTACGTTGAGCTTTTTGGGACTTGGCATTAGACCACCAATGGTCAGTTGGGGGCGTTTGCTGAAGGATGCCCAGAGCTTACAAACTTTGGATCAGCATCCATGGATGATTATTCCTGGTGGCTTTATCGTGTTAGCGGTTATGACCTTTAACTTTTTGGGTGATGGACTACGAGATGCGATTGACCCCTATGCCAAATGACCTTTCCTACCTATGCAACAAATATTAGAGATCGAAGGTTTGAAAACAGTTTTTGAGTCCGATGCTGGTACTGTTAAAGCTGTAGATGGCATCAGTTTTAAGATAAAAAGGGGACAAGTATTAGGTGTGGTAGGCGAAAGCGGTTGTGGAAAAACAGTTACAGCACTTTCCATTCTTCAACTGATCAGACCTCCCAAGGGCAAAATTACAGAAGGCCGAATCACATACTACTATGCGAACGGTAATGAAGTAGATATCACCACTCTCAAACCCAACAGTAAAGAGATGAGAAATATCAGGGGTAAAGAGATTTCCATGATTTTTCAAGAACCAATGATGGCACTGAATCCGGTTTTATCCATCGGCGAGCAAATTATGGAGTCTCTGATACTACATCATCAAATCTCAAAGACGGAAGCGAGAGAAAAGGCCATAAAGATACTCAACCAAGTAGGAATATCGGCGGCGGAAAAAAGAGTGGACGAATACCCCCATGAATTTAGCGGAGGCATGCAACAGAGAGTTATGATTGGTATTGCTTTGTGTTGTAACCCTAGTTTAGTAATTGCAGACGAACCCACAACTGCCTTGGACGTGACTGTTGAAGCACAAATATTGGCCCTAATCCGGGAACAAAAAGAAAAAAATGGATTATCAGTTATCATGATTACCCACGACCTAGGCGTTGTATCTGAAATTACGGATACTGTAATCATCATGTATGCCGGTCAAATAGTGGAACAAGCTTCCACATCTGACATTATGAAAAATCCAAAGCATCCTTATACTCAAGCCCTACTCCAATCTAGACCTAGGATTGGACAGAAGGAACAATTAATTCCTATTGAAGGTATGGTTCCTAACCTAACGAATTTACCTGTTGGTTGTTATTTTGCCCCTCGCTGTTCATATGCTGAAGATATTTGCCAGCAGCAACCGCCTCCAACATTTACCCTAAACACTAATCAATCAGTCAAGTGCTGGTTATATAACGAGTAATAAATCTTGATCCAGCGGACAGAACAAAGCATTTTACAAGTTACAGGTCTGAAAAAGTATTTCCCCGTCCAGAAAGGAGTTCTAAGAAAAACAGTTGGATATATCAAGGCTATTGATGGTATTGATTTTAACGTGGAAGAAGGTGAAACCGTTGGTTTAGTTGGTGAGAGTGGTAGTGGAAAGACAACAACCGGCAGGTCAATTATCCGCCTCCACCCTGTGACCGAAGGAAAAATTCTTTTTCGGATTGATGGCCAAATGCGAAACGTACATCAGCTTTCTAGATCGGAGATCAAGAATTTTCGCCGTGAGATGCAAATGGTGTTTCAGAATCCATTTTCGTCTCTAGATCCAAGAATGTCGATAAGAAATATTTTGCTAGAACCTGTGATTACCCATAAGATAGGCAATCGTCAAGAACAGTTGGCAAAGATTGAAGAAATGATCGCAATGGTTGGCCTTAGAACGTCTCACCTAGATCGTTATCCACACGAGCTCAGTGGTGGCCAAAGACAGCGGGTTGGTATTGCTAGGTCTTTGGCACTGAACTCCAAGTTTATTATTTGTGATGAACCAGTTTCAGCGCTCGACGTTTCGGTGCAAGCTCAAGTCTTAAACTTATTATCTAATTTGCAAAAAGAACTGAAATTGACTTACCTCTTGATTGCACATGATTTAAGTATCATCGAGTATATGAGTGATCGTATCATCGTAATGTATGCTGGAAAAATTGTTGAAATAGCTAAATCTGAAGACTTGTATCAACAGCCCAAGCATCCTTACACAGAAGCATTAATAGCTGCTGTTCCAAGACAAAAACATAATTCTTCGTTTAAAAGATCTGTTCTAGCAGGCACTATGCCAGATGCATTTAATTTGCCAATTGGATGTAATTTCTACGACAGATGCCGTTACGCGCGTGACATATGCCAACAAACAGAGCCTGTTTTGGCTAAAATATCAGATAAAGAAAGCAATAGCGTAGCCTGCCATCTAGCGGATGAACTCGCCCTTGAAGGATACAAGGAATGACAAGTCCGATTATTATCGGATGCTTAAGATATAGTAATCACAGCAACGTAAAATAACCAAACATATTATCGATATTGATCGAGTCGTCGGTTGGTATAATCTGTTCAACAATCAAAACGAAGTTTCGATTTGAGCAATATGACTCGGTCCCTATATCCTAATTAGCAGTAAGCATGACTTAAAATAGGCGTAGTCGTGCTTATTGTTCCTAACAACTGGGATTAACTAATGATCTTCTTGGTAATGTTTTTAGTGTTCAATTTCAGCTTTAACCCTTTTGATATTTGTGCTAGAATCCGTCCTTTACAGATGACTTTTAAGTCAATTAGAATAGATGTTTTTTCAGTTTTACAATTTAACGTAATCGTCATAAATTGCCACTAATTCTTGTTATGATGGACGGCTGGTTAGGTACTATTCAAACTTTTCAGAATTTCATAACAAATAAATATCAAGCTTTCAGTTTTGCCTGGTGAGATTGGGTTCCAAATTATTCAAACAGGATATTTGGGATGTCAAAAGATAGAATTTGACAGTCGATGAGTTCTAATATTAACAATTCATCAATGGGTAAGAATAATGCTCAACGATACAGCAAAAAAAAAACGTGGTCAGTTAATAAAAGAGGGTTATTGTGTAATCGATAACGTTCTTAGTCAAGAATTTCTTCAGGAACTACGGGATGAGTCCGACCGTATGTTAGATGCAGTCGATCATCCTCCGCACTGGAAATACCAAGGATCTGATTTGCATGTTAGCGGTAAAGATGAGCCAGTGATCAAGAAATTGATCGATTGGCAGCCAGCGGAAGAAGCATTGAACTCTTTGGGGTTGGGCGACTTTACTTCTCATGGCGGATTTATTATCCTGAGCAAGCCTGCTGGAGGTCCCCCTTTGTATTGGCATCAAGACTGGATGAATTGGAATGATCCCATCAGTTGTGCTCCTTGGCCCCAATATATCTTCCTATCTTATTATTTGGTTGACACTAGTATTGAAAACGGCTGTTTACAAATAATTCCTGGCACCCATTTGAAGCGAATCCCTCTGCACGACCGGATAGTACCCGCTCATGGCGAAGGTGGATATGATGTGCCAGAGAATGATCCAGACATGTTTTGCCAACACTCTGATGCGATAGACCTGCCGGTTAAAGCCGGTTCACTGGTCATAGCTGAGGGACGAGTGTTACACGCAGCTAGAGCCAATCAGAACAATAAAAGGCGAACACTACTTTTAGGCTGGCATGAACGTCCGAAGACGATCCCGAGTAATTGGAGTGGTGAAGTGCCGGAAGAGATTGTCAATCGGGATCCGGAGGTAACTTATGCCCCAACCAGAAACCCGGGCCTGTACCTGAAAACCGAAACGAATTCTAGTCGATCCTGATATGTATATTCCCTGAAAAAGGATATGGTGCAAGTCGAAGTTAGAATTTTTCCCGATTTGACTTGCCAATAATATGAAATAATGTCGGCTAGTATTCTTTTAGAAATCTCTCGTTTTCTAAGCTCAAATTCAAATATGGGTGGCCAAAATTTTAATTGGCAATTGCAATCTAAAAAAACTGTCTAAATTTACTGAAAAACCTCGCAATTATGACCGCTAGACCTACATATGAAACAAGTAACTGATGCTGAGAAATTCCTCTTCGATATTCAAGGATATCTGATTTTGCCTAGGGCTATCGACAACCATCTAATAGAAGCACTGGATCGTGCTGTGGTTGAAAATGAAGCCATTGACCATGATGAAAGTTGGGCCGATGGACTACCAATCGTTACCGCACAACATTTTATCAAGGATCGAAATATCGAAAATCAAGTTAGGTTAAATGGCTTACCTAGACTGGACCCTATCTTTGATCAACTGATTGCTCATCCCACGATTCTACCTTACTTGAAAGAATTCATGGGGGAACCCCAATTAGTGAATACTTGGTCGATTTCAAAATATGCGGGGCGCAGCGCCTCTGGATGGCACAATGGTTTGCCAACTGAAGAGTATACTGTCCACAATGGTACTATTCGATCACCTATGTTGAATGTGGTAACCATGTTAACACCTAATCATCCTGGTGATGGATGCTTTATTGTCATACCTGGTTCGCACAAAAGAAACTTCAATTTAAATCCCAAATGGAGTACCGCTGGGCTCAAGACCCCAGGAGCAATTGAAATCACTGGAAATTCTGGGGATGTAATGATATTCACCGAAGCTTTGACACATGCAGCTGCGGCCAAGACAACTACACGTAGACGAACAACGTTGCAATACAACCACCTCCATCGTGATCGTGCCTGTCCTATGTGGGATTCTCACAATGTGAGGCATTACTGGATGCCTCCATCTATTCGATCACGTTTCAATTCAGAACAAAAATCACTTACTCGTTGGATGGATTACACTATTCCAGAACGCAGCATACCAGTGGCTAAAGAGATTGATGATTGAAAAATTGGCTTTAAATCCGGAATCAAATTGAACAGATTCTTCTTCTCACCTAGCCATTTCTATTAATAACCTGATTGGAATAACGAAGTGAGTCATGCTGTGAACAAAACATGTTTCTTGACCGTAGTGATAGTCGAAAAAATTAAGCTCGATAAATTTTTGGATAGTTAACTAATAGATTATTGTCTCTGTCTGTATTCAAAACGAGCTAAAGTTTTGATGATTTATGCACAAATCCAGCCATCTCATCTTGAGGAGTTAGAATGAAAACTTTGTTTGTGGACTGTTTGGTAGAAAACGGTTTCCTTAAATCCTTCCAAGACAGAAAATCTGGCCAGAACTATCTTGCTCCGAAACAGCTGGCCCCCATTTTAAGTATACGAGTAGGAGGTAAGAATTTTCTACCAGATTCTATGAAAAAAGCAGGGTCAGATATGTTGATCTGCTACAATCGAACGGGAACCAAAATCAATGTTCGATCTTGTGAGTTGGACACGCATTTGACATTTGAAATTGTTTCAGTCGAATCCAAATACCCACTGGAATTAGTGGTCTGGGGTCCATATCCGACGACTATCGGTCAGGTGATTGGAGACACCGTGGGTGTCGTTAGAAATTCTAGATTTGCCATTGGCATACAATCTCTTAATCAAAAAACTTTGGGTGGATTCCCAGAAACCGAGGACGATATTACTCCCAGCTATAGCATATTCGATCAAGATAGCTACACCGATATATCCGCTGACTTTCGGCAAGAGCGAATCTTTCGAGGAAATACTGCCAAGGGAACAAATTTTGGAAGTATTTTACAGGCTTATTGCCGGAATCGAAATAATCAGCGGGTGATTCCGAACTGGAATTATGAAACATACACAATACCGGCCTTTGAAGACGGGGGTGTTATCGGTAGTAAAATAGCGATTTTCGGCTGCCCAGCCGAAAAGACACTTGATATAATCGGAAAGATTGAAATTGCCGAAGACCTACCACATCCTACCATAAATGGTCAATGGGCTAAAAAATCATATAATGCAACATCTGCTTATCTGATTGCTGATTTTGGTGAGCATAATATTTGTCAAGCAGTAGAACTTGTTAAAAAGGCGGGACTTTCCTATCTCTATCACAGTTCTCCTTTTGATAGTTGGGGACATTTTTCATTGAAACCAGATTTATTTCCTAGTGGGTGGGACGGTTTCAAAAATTGTGTCGACACTGCAGCAAAGAGTGGAATTCAAATCGGATTTCATACTTTATCTAATTTTATTACAACTAATGACTCCTATGTTACACCGATCCCAGATAAACGGTTAGCTGAAATTGGGTCCACCCAGTTAAAAGATGATATTGATGAAGACCAAGCTGACATTTGCATAGAAGATCCTCTTTTTTTTACCCAAGAAACCGAATTGAACACAATTGTTATTG
>CAYVHK010000100.1:13314-16682 GCA_964451145.1 uncultured bacterium
ATGAGCTAGTAATTTACGAAAATATCAGTGATGAGGCCCCTTGGAAATTAACGGGATGCAAGAGGGGGGCATGGGAAACTCTACCATCATCCCATGCCACAGGTAGTAGCGTAGGTAAGCTGGCTGACCATGGCTACAAAGTATTTCTTACTAATACAAGCTTATCGAGGGAAATATCGGAGAGAATCGCCGATTTTTGCATTCATACCGGAGCAACTCAACTGTCCTTCGATGGTCTTGAAGGCAATTTTTCGACAGGGTTGGGTCAATACGGTCGCACTCTTTTTACAATGGCCTGGTACGACCGACTTAATTCTCAACTGAGAGGCCAAGTTATCAACGACGCCAGTAATCCCGGACATTTTAATTGGCATGTCAATACTAGAATGAACTGGGGGGAACCTTGGTATGCAGGGTTTCGAGAAAGTCAGACACAATATCGATTAAAAAATCAGGACTACTTCAGTCGTAATCTTATGCCACATATGCTGGGCTGGTTCGCGCTACGAGAAGAGACCAGTATTGAAGATGCAGAATGGTTACTAGCTAGAGCTGCTGGTTTTGATGCTGGATTTGCCTTAGCAATGAGTTTGGATAGTAGTGCACAGCAACAGGCTGATGATTCGTCACTTAATGAAATCCACGATAATGTCGGAAACATTATCAAAGCTATATCTCGGTGGGAGACAGCAAGGATGTGCGGGGCATTTCCAGAAGATATTAAGCCTGACTTGCAAGATATCAAAAAGGAATTTCATTTGGATGATGTTACGGAAATTACTGATCAATGGGAACTGGTTCCGATATATTCCTACAAAGAAAATTTTGAACTCATGACTAACATAGGTCATCCTTCGGCTATTTTATGCGAAATTGACAATCCTTATCAGGATCAGTACCTCTCCTTTACCTTAGAAGTACGCGGAGATAATGCCGTGTCTGAACTTACGATCGGTATACCAGGCAACCCGCACATTAAAATTGAGCGGCAACTTTTACCAGGAGATATCGCTAAATTTTCAGGTCAATCAGATATTGTATTTTACTCAAAGCAGTGGAAGGAATCCGGCCGACAAAATATTGGACCGAATCGGATTTTTGCTAAAAATGGTTGCCAGAATATCGAAATCGGAGCCTCAGTTGACGGAGACATGGCAGATATTTATGTCGAGTTACGTACCGTGGGCATTCCGATTCGGTTAAAGGCTAGTAGCTGATCAAGCTATTATTATAAGTAAACATAAATATCAGAGAGATGAACTGTTTGAATTTAAAAAATATTATTCCTTTGGACTTGCTACAGATAGGATATGCAACCAAGCCAATGTGGGATTCATAAGTAAAGGACAAATTATGTTAACATCATTAGAAATAAAACAGTTTCAAAACGAAGGTTTTTTAATTTTTGAGGAGCTGATTCAGGGATCAAAACTTGATCGATACGTAGATGTCTTTGATAGGTTAGTGGAAAGTAGCCGATCCACACCGATTGGTACCCCTCACTGGTCTTTCGAGCTTAATGAAGATCGCGAGCAAAACCCAGACCTGCTACATAAGATTCAGGGGATTTGTGTACTAGAGCCAAAGGTTTTGGATCTGGCTAAAGAACCGGAAATACTGGACCGTATTGAACCATTGCTAGGTAAGAATTTAGACGTATTCGGCACCAAATTCTTTCCCAAGCTATCCGGAGGAGGCACTTCCGTCTTTTGGCACCAAGACAGCTTTTACTTTGGCACACAATCTGACGAAATCATTAGTTGTGCTATTTACTTGCAAGATTCCGATGCGGAAAACGGGTGTTTACGGTTGATACCTAAAAGTCATCTAACTGACGAAATTGCGCAGCACCAGAGCAAAGATGACAGCTATGGTAGTTGGGTAGAAGAGATCGACGAATCAGATGTAATAGATGCCGCCGTTCCAGCCGGAACGGTTGTGTTTTTCTCATCCAATCTACTCCACGGCACTTATCCTAATATCAGTCAGCGTAGTCGGTACAGTACGGCTTGGCACTATATTCCGGGGAGTTTAAATCTAGAACATTTTCCTCGGGGTGGATACGATGATCGACACATTGTCCGTGGAGTGTAAGGTGAAATACCGAGCAAAAGTGGGACTTGAGCAAAAAACTGATAGCGTAATTTTAATGGGACCCAGAGAAAAAACGGATGCCAATTGAAAACAATATTAAAATAAAAACATCCAATTTGCACTAACTGAACTAGAATATTAAAAAATATTTGGATCAGGAATATACTAACGATTCTGATTCCCTTTTTCTGCGGCTAAATCTGATTTCGATATACTAGACTAAGTGAAAAACAAAATAAGTCGATGCAAATTCCATTGGAGTTACAACCACCACAGAAATCGATAGTCCGTAGTCCTACCTTTCCCCCAAACAGTTCATTTGATTGCCACGGTCCTTCTAAATCATTTTTCATGATCAACTTTACTACGTCTGATACTTAAGGAATGTGGGAGACCATCAGTATATCACTACATATTATACTGTATCTTCCGACGCAAATACTTGGACTCTACAAGGTGAAGCACTACCCCCAGGTGAGTCTGGCACTTGGAATGAATCGGGTAATTTAGCTCCTTACGTTGTTCTTTGTGATGGTTTGTATTATCTTTTTTATACTAGATTTTGTGATAAAGATTTATCAACATGTCATTTGGGTTATGCAGTATCAGACGGGCCTTCAGGCCCCTGGCATCGTTCTGAAATCGGCCCCGTTTTGAAGCAGAGTACGGATCAAGCTGAATGGGACAGCAGAATGATAGGAGATACCAACCTTGTTTATCGTGAGAGGAAATGATGGCTTTATTTTAAGAGTAAGCGGGTAGGAGAATCACCTTAGAAACAAGTGTTGGTTTGGCTACGGTGGAGTCAATTCAATTACAGATCCCTAGATCAAGCATTCAGAGAACCCATTGTTTGATGGTCCCGCCTTTTCAGTTTGGGTTCATCGACACGGTTTAGCTGAAATCCGAGGTCAATATTAGCCTGAAATATTGTGGTTAGAAGATAGAGTTCTTTATGGATACGGGCGGGCGGATACCAAACCAATCGACAGGATTTTACTGCCCAGAGAATTTTGGCAATGGAATCAATAATCGCGGAGTTGATTGGGAATTTGATGTCGTAAAAACAGGCGGGACACGGCATTTACAGAAATTTCACTGTCCAATGCGGATAATAAATCCAAACTAACAATTAATGAAGAAGGCAAGGGGAATCAAAAAAAGCAACAAGTTTAATAACGAAAAACAGAGAAAATGTTGTATGACGTTTGATTTGTTTCATCGTCCTTTTATCAATTAGATTTAAGAAAAATTATCTTGTGATGAATTAGTAG
>CAYVHK010000101.1:0-16603 GCA_964451145.1 uncultured bacterium
GCTGTTGCTGCTGTTGCTGCTGTTGCTGCTGTTGCTGCTGTTGCTGCTGTTGTTGCTGTTGCTGCTGTGGTGGTTGCAATAGATTCAAAGCGCGAATCAGGTTTTCTGAAGCTGATTTCTGTTGGGGACCAATTTCCTCTAGTGAAATCTTATCTTCTGTCATCATAGACCCCACGCTGTACATTTCCACTGTGGCTTCACCTACCAATTGTCCCGCCTGCGCATACTTTTCACTCATCTGACTTGCGTCGGCATTATTACCACCATTCGGGATCCTTTGTTGTGCCATTTGTTGCGATTCCTTAGCTAGGGCCTCTGCAATACTACCAGCTATATTGGACAGATTCACTTGCTTCGAGGATAGCGGTCCCATACGAGAGACTGTTTCAGCTTCAGTTTCTGTCTTCGCTAGTGTAATAGCATTCTGCGTCTCATCGCCTAGTTCCACTTGTTTTTGGGTGGTTTCCCGTAAATGCTCGATCAAAGAAAAGAATAAACGGCGTAATTGTTCTATAGTTTTAACGGAATCTTTAATGGAGGATCTAAGAGGTTTTAGCACAGAAGCCGACAAAGTATTTTTTTCGGCTTTGACCGTTAGTCCCGCCAGAATTTTTCGGTTGTATCCAAATTCCGTCAGCGCTTTCTTTCTCAGTTTTTCTGCTTCTTGTAGGCGGTCTGCGTGTGCCGCCAACTGGTCAGCCTGTTCTAGTTCTTGATTTAGCTGGTTTTGTTGGGATAAACCAGTATTCGGCTGATTCGGAGGTAGGGGCTGCTGATTGCGTTGAGTTTCTAGTTGCTGCTGCATAATTTTCTGTTCGTTAATCGCTAATTGTATTAACTTTTCCAGCCGTTTTGTTCGTTCCAAGTTCTTCTGCTGAAATTCTGAAGCCAATGGAAAGTATTCAGCAACTTCACGTAAAGATCCTTTTTTAGGCGATGGACTCTTGATTCCACTTTTATCTCCAATATTATTCAAAGTCGATGGTGCAACTTTTTCATTTGTAGAAGGGTCTAGATAATGCTGAATACGCAATTGGTCTTGATATACCAATTCCACCAGTTGGCGCAGATTTAGAAAAATTTCGCGGGCTGCAACTAAAGCTCTTATTCCTTCGTTTTGCAATCTAAAAGCTTCTTCAAATTGTGGTTGTTGCAGTTTAGACTTAGCTTTGTTGAAATCTTCTCCTGCTTTTCCTAACCATGGTACGGCCAATTGTAAATTTTCAACTAGCTGTTGCTGTCTAGGGGAATCCGCCGGAGGTGATCCAGCCTCACCTGCAAGTCCTGCGCTTAACCCTTGATGTAACTCTTGAACACGTTCGCTTAAGCTAGTTTGAGTTTCTACAAGATATTCTTGTGTTAACCAGGCGGGTAATTTATTTTTGTTTTGTGAAGCTAATTTAGCCATCTTATTGCCGGCTTTGGTTGCTATCTGTTGAATAAACTCACTACTATCACTAAGCAAAGCATCAATCCGAGTTACAGGATCTAGGAGCTGATCACGACTTCGCTAAAGTTCTGCTTATGCGATGGCCGCACGCCGATAAGCTCGCTCAAATTGTGAAGTACGTAGCCGGCGCCGTGCTTGCCCCATTCGTTCCTGAGCACGATGCAGATAGTGTAAAAATCCCTCTATCTGTGCGATCCGCATCTTATCTTCAGGAGTTCGATCCTTCTCTGATTTTCCACGTAGGGTCTCAACTTCACGAGCAGCCAGTTCCGTCAGTTGCTGACTTTCGGATAAAACCTCCAATTGCTGGACAGCTAAAGACCTAAGTTGTGATCGTAATTGTTCACTGGTATAAGTTTCGACCTTGGCTAAGTCAACTTCTTTCCGAACAATATCTAAAAACTTCCTTTGTATAGTAATGTTTTGATTTATTCTAGTCAGCAAATTACCATCTGGCTTTTTTTCTAAAGAATCAGCCAGCACCATAGCCCTTTGCAAAACAACTTCCAAATTATGTCGGGCATCGATATCATCTCGTAAAGTCACTGCTTCTCTGAACCAATCAGCTGCTCGATATAAAGAATCAAGAGCTGTTGCAGGATCTTGATCGAGCATTTCGTCTGCTGTTTTCACATCGACCCAACCAAGGTTGTAAGTAGAATTGAATCTGACTATTGCATCACTACCAGCTAATCTTCTGGATTCTTGAAACAGTCGGCTTGCTTCTGCCCATGATTTAGCATTAAATTTTTCCAATGCCTGATTGTATAATTTCCTAGCGTCCTTTTCCTCATATTGTTTGCTTTCTGTGTCAGTTTCATCTGGTTCTACTCCTAGTACCTCTTCTGGTTCATCGGAAAAAATCACGACTGGTTTTTTTTCTTCTTGTTGCGCTACTACCAGAGAACTTGGTAAGAGCAAGGTTAATATTGTAATAAAGAAATTTGCCATATGAAGAAAAACTAATAGTTTCAGAATCATTTCAGGGGTGGAACGACCTTTAATATTTTTATTACTATCGGCTGTATCCGTTGCTCGTTCGGATATTGGCGGATTATAACCACTACCAATTGTACTTACTACTGCCCCTAGCAAACACAACAATCCCAACAATAGTGTGATTTGAAAAGCATCATTTCTGACAGTTCTGCCCCGCCCATCCATCTTACCTCTTGTTAAACCTGCAATATGGGTCTCGAATATAGATTTCAAATCCAAAACACCAGTGCCTGCTGGTATGTAAGCTCCCTCGGTTAGCAGGGCAATTTCACGTAATAACTCGCCGTCCAAACGACTTTGTACAATTTCACCATTACTATCTCTCAAAAGGCTACGAGCGCCAGTTTTGGGATCACTCATCATAATTTGACTGCCATTTTCATCACCAAATCCAATAGAGAGGATTCGGACACCTTTTTCTGCAGCTTCTTTTGCTGCTTCTATGGGAAATGAATCATGGTCCTCACCATCGGTAATTAGTAAAATGGATCTTGAGACATCTGCCGTATCGCCAAATCCTTCTATAGCTTTACGAATTGGTTCCTCTAGTCGGGTTCCCCCACGTACTACACTATGAGGGCCAGCTTGATCTAATACTAATCTCAGAAATCCAAAATCCGGAGTCAGAGGGGATAAAACCGATGCTCGGCCAGCAAAGGCAATTAAACCAACCTGATCGCCTCCTAAATAAGTTAGAAGATCAATCAACTCTGCTTTCGCACGTTCCAACCGACTGGGAGCCACATCTTCAGCCAACATTGATTTCGATACGTCTAGACAAACCATGATTTCGGCTCCAACTCTCGGCGTAGCAATGAACCTAACCCCCCATTGTGGACGCATTAATGATAGAACTAGGAAAAAACAACACAAACTCAGTAAAATGATACGCAAATATCTTCTAGTTTGTGATATTGATCGTACTAACCGAGATTGTAGTAGAGGATGCATAAATTGGGATAGGTCGCCACCTGCACGCTTTTCCAACCAAATCATTATGCTTACAAAGGCTATAATCACCCAGAACAAATGGAGCCATTGTGGTTGTGCAAAATAAAGATCGTTCAAGGTAACCTCCGCAGTATTGTACCGCCGGTTAATACTGATATCGAAATGAACGTCAGAGCCAATAGTACGAACATACTAAAATGCTCACGATACTGTAAATAACGGATTTCAGTCACTTCGCTACGCTCTAGCGCATCTATTTCTTTGTATACTTTTTTCAACCCATCAACATCTCGGGCGTGAAAATACTTACCTCCTGTTCTTACTGCAATGTCCTTCAGGGTTTTTTCATCGATTTCCACTCGAGCTCTTTGTAGGGCTATCCTACCGTCTGGTAAAGTAACTGGCATTGGAGCCAATCCGGTAATGCCAGCACCAATAGTATAAACCTTAATATCATTAGCCGCAGCCAAATTGGCCGCTTGCAAGGGCTGTATTTCTCCTGCATTACTGACACCGTCCGTGAGTAATACTACTACTTTGGATTTTGCTTCATGCTGGCGTAACCGCTCTACGGCCAAAGCTAAACCCTCTCCTACAGCTGTAGCTGCCTCTGATTGTTGTCTAGCGACTTCTATGCCATCCATAATCGCCACTAAGTTTCCATGATCTAGTGTCAGTGGACAGACGCCGTCTGCATAAGTACCAAAGGTAATAATACCAACCAAATCGTTGGGACGGCCCTCGCTAGCCTGGCCACCTAACACAAATTCTCTCAATACGTTCTTGAGAGCCGCTAGCCTGCTAACACTATCGTCTCCTTCCACGAAATCACGTGCGTTCATGGAACCAGATCGGTCTATGGCCATAATTAAGGCAATACCTTCCCTTTTTATTTTGCTCGTTGCATCCCCAGTCCTCGGACCTGCCAAGGCTAATGCGACACATAATTCAGCTACAGCTAGTAATATGGCAGGTAAATGTGATAGATAAACCCGCAAGGTTCGTTGTGCCTGGTTGGGTAAGTCAAGGCTGGAATATGTGACCGAAGATGGAATACGAGTGGAAAACCAGTAGACTAGGGGGGCAAGCAAACCAACCAGTAGAAAAAGTGGATCACGAAATTCCCAGCCGATTGAACTAACCATTATCTTGCCTTTTTTGTTCTAATACCGTAATCTTTGCTTCTTCATCAGGGATATTTGAGTCGGTACGATCTTCTGATCTATTTTGATCCTCTTTGATCTGCGAGTCAACTAGGTCATCCATCAAAGGGGCATCTTGTTTGGTTTGTTCAAGGAAATTGCCGGCTGAACTTAGTGCACTATCAATAGCTTGGGCATCTGGAATATGCTTTGCAAACTTAACCTGATCAGCTTGACGCAAAAATTCGTGTAGAAAACTTTTATGCTCTGCTGTCAGGTCAGGAGAAGTGGCAGCCACTTCCAAAAATTCTTCTGTTGTTAATTCAGGAGCATGCAGATTAAACCGATCTTCCAAGTAGCGACGTACTATATCGGATAGCTCAACAAAAAAGCCACTGATCTCCTCTTCTACAGGTTTGGGTCTGGCCCTCAGTTTACTTAACCTGCTGTTAGCAATGTCATAGGCACTTCGACGGCGCCTACCAATTCGATGTCGTTGCCAACTGCGCCAGACAAGGGGTAGGCCCACTAACAAAATAATGCCCCCCATTAAAGCTATCCATATTGGAATTCGCATAGAACCCAACGGCTTCAGCTTTCCTAATGGTTCCTTTAACTCTTTAGATGCTCCACTTGGTACTACCGACTTGACATTCAATTCGATTCGTTCCGTCAGTATCTCATAGGCATCTTCACCTTCTGGGGCCGACCGATTACCAGGGCGTCGATCAACAAATTCAATCATTAGAGGAGGAATAGACTGGGGGCCCGATCCTGATGTTTGAAGCCTATATCGGTGTGTGACTATGGTTCGTCCCCGATCGTCAATTGTTTCTCTAGGAACAAAGTCTAGGATAGTGAATCGCTCTAGTGATTGGCCGAATTCTGGCATGAGAAGTTCGACCTCAGCTTCAGCACTAACCTGAAGCGTTAAGGTTAAAATATCCCCTATAATTGGTTCTGAAGGTTCTAATTTCACCTCGGCCTTGACAGGGCCACGTTGTATACTACTTTCAATTTTCTTACTAGAATTCGCTTGAACCGAATTCTGTTTATCTGTCTCTATCAAATTTTCTTTAGGAGATGTTAAGTCTTGCGCAAATATATATAATGGAGAAATCAAAAATAGGGATAAATAGGAAGCAGTCAAGCAAGATTTTAGCATTGTATTGGTCAAAAAAAATGAAAAATGAAAAATCATCGCCGAGACCGTTTTTCGCGCATTCGGAAAAATTTAACGAGAGGATCAACTACTGAACCTGACGCATCTATATGAATGAAATCAATACCTCTTCTTCGTAGATTTTGTTCTAGTATTGTGATTCGTTGTTCACCAGCTAGAGACATTGATGCTTTAAAAGAATTTGAACTTGTGTCATACAATCGAGTTGTTCCATTTTCAGAATCTTTTAGAGCTATCAGACCTACGGCAGGCATATCTAATTCTCTGGGATCACTGATGAGCACGGACACGACATCGTGCTTTCGGTTGGCTGTCATTAAGGCTTGTTGATAATTATTGTCCATGAAATCGCTTACCAAGAAGCAGACGGATTTCCTTTTGGAAACAGAAAGTAAAAATTCCATCGCCTGTCCAATATCAGTGCCATGGTCTGCCGATCGGAGGTTTCCTTGAGAGTAGGGGTGTTTGTTCTTTTTGCTTTTTTTCCAGTTATTGAACAGCTTTTGCCATACTTTTGAGTTCGTATCTTGATTATGTTGCTTACTTTCCGGCGTATTCTGACCGTGTGCTAAGACTTCACGAACGACACGCAGAGCATGCTTTTGCCCTTTTCGAGGGGGGATAAATTGTTCAATTCCCCCATGAAACAGACATAATCCTACCTTATCATCATTTTGAATAGCCGAAAACGCCAATAAAGCGCAGAGTTCAGCTGCGGCCTCCCTCTTGCTGCGTCGGCCTGATCCGAACTCTTGTGATGGTGAAATATCTGCTATTAGCATTAAAGTCAGCTGTCTTTCCTCCACATATCGTTTTACGAAAGGTTGACCTACTCGTGCGGTCACATTCCAATCAATTGAACGAACATCGTCCCCGGGAATATAAGGCCTGACCTCTTCAAACTCAATACCTCCGCCTTTAAATACAGAAACATATTCCCCAGCCAGTACATCGGCTACCTGTCTACCAGTACGTACCTGAATTTCCTTAACTCGGTGGATAATTTCACTAGCTAACATTAGTCTGTTTCCAAAGCTAGGGAACTAAAACTGAATCTAGGATTACCTGAATAATATCTTCGGCAGACTTTCCTTCTGCTTCTGCTTCATAACTAAGCATTATGCGGTGGCGAAGCACATCAGGTGCAATAGTTTTGACATCATGGGGAGTGATGTAGTTTCTACCTTGCAAAAAAGCATGACCTTTAGCACCTTGCATTAAAAAAATGGAAGCCCGAGGGCTGGCACCATACTCGATCATTCCCTCGACTTCTGCCGGATTTTGACCGGATTCAACCCGAGTAGCTTGCACTACATCCACAATATAGTTCCTGACCTTTTCATCGACAAAAACCTGATCAACCATTTGCCTAGCTGCAAAAATTTCCTCAGGGTTAGTTACTTTATTAATTGTTGGTTGGGACTGACTGATGGTCATACGATCTAAAATTTTCCTCTCTTCGTCCTTGCTAGGGTAACCTACTTTGATCTTGAGCATGAAGCGATCCACCTGAGCTTCTGGTAAGGGGTAAGTTCCTTCTTGATCAATCGGATTTTGTGTAGCTAGTACCATGAAAGGCTGATCCATCTTATATGTTTGGCCACCGATTGTCGCTTGTCGCTCCTGCATCGTTTCTAAAAGCGCAGCTTGGACCTTAGCCGGAGCTCGATTAATTTCATCGGCCAGCACAAAATTTGAAAATATAGGGCCTTTTTTTATACTATAGGTTGCCTCTTTGGGATTGAATATTTCTGTCCCGATAACATCCGCTGGCAACATATCTGGAGTAAATTGGATACGGGAAAAACCCGTATCCACGGCTTCCGATAACACTTTGACTGCTGTTGTCTTAGCAAGACCTGGCATCCCTTCTATCAATACGTGGCCACCAGCTAGTATTCCCGTTAGCAAACGACTGATCATAGTTTCTTGCCCCACCAATACCTTATTGATCTCGTTGATGAGTTTGCTCCCAAAATCTTTCAGTTGGTCGGGGTTTTGTTTTTCAGTTTCAATGTTCATTATTGCGAACCTCACGAATTAGTAATTTTTTCTTTGTGATATCTTCTAACAACTTGGTTATTTGTAATACTGTTTCAAATCCATACCTAAATTCTAGATAACTACGATTCCTATGTTTATAGATTTGATCGCAATTAAAGCCTTCTTAAGAACTGAAAATGATAGGATCTTATCTACTAGAAATTTGGTTGAAATTTAATACAAAATGTCCAGATTTTTACCGAATAGAGCCTGCTAATTATCAGAAAAATGTAGCAATTATTGTTCAATCCGTTTCAGAGATTTCTGATATTTTTTGACTGCCATCAAATTATTTTTTCTTCTTTTCTTCCTTTTTTCTTTACTCTCCATTATTTGGGTGTAATGCTTCCTATTGCTTATTGTCTTACCACACTTCGAACTACAAGAATTTTGTCTAGGATTAGTCGGATCGAAAGTAGACTGACATTCAGGGCAAATTTTTAATTTACACTTTTCGGACATCAATATCTTTTCATGTAACTGTTTATAGGCTAAGGCGACCAAATCCCTATGATTACTAACTTGTCGGATTGACTTAAGGTTATCAAATGAATCTTCAAATTCGATTACAGTATCAATTCTTTGCAAATGATTATTAATTTCCTTCAATCTTCCACGTTCATCTTTTTCCCAATTACTCGTCTTATTGCCTGATTTAATCTTCTTTTTCAGGTTTGCGCTTAGTATTTTGTACAACTGTGAATCTGGCAAAACATTCTTCTTTAAATTGAAATACGAGTACTGATCGGCAAAATCAATTTGGTAATCCCACATTTGATTGACAGAAAAAACTATCGTTGGATGATGCGTATCTAACCAAGTATGACCAACATGATCAAAACCCCATCTAATCATAAAGTCTATGGCCTTTCTTTTTTCGAACTCAATCGACATGGATTGTTTAATAACATTAGGTTTTCTAAGATTAAAAAATTCTTCGTAAAAGTTATTCAAATCGGGTTCGTTAATTTGGCTTTTTTCTAATTTCTTATCATATTTTACTAATTCAACATGTGCATCACGTCGAATTAGTTTAGCTATGCAAGATTTATGATTAGATCTAGGTTTAACTGACCCAGGGACAAGTAAATCATGATCTGAACCTTTAGCTTCCCATTCCAAACCATTCCAATCGATCATCCAGCCAAATTCTCCAGGTCCTTTCTGTACGTAATCGTCCCACTTCATAATCTTAATAGTCATAAAAATTGTTCATCAGCACTTAAGTGCTCTAAATTATATCTTATGAAAAGTTAAAATCAAGAAACTATCAGAAATTAATAGCTCCAGTAGATAAAATCATGACGTCAACATATTCTAACTTATATCCAACTCAAAACGGAATTCCGCCCATAGTTCTTTGTAACGCCTATTTTTTCTATTGGTTTGCAGATAACAAATAATTGTAATTATCCTAAGGATAGAAAAGTTTAGAAAAGTCAGACGAAAAGCTGCAAGTGATACTACGAATATGCTCATAAAGAGTTGAATAGTAAGAAACTGTTAACCGATAATGGCATGATAAAATCAGGTGAAAAGATAATTTTTTCACAAATTACTAGAAAGTATATAATATTAATTAATATAAAAAATCATTATTAAAAGACGAAATGCAAACTTGGAAAATGATTAGTGCCGGTATAACATGAGAATAAAAATGGTTTAATTCTCATAAAAATTGAAACTTATTTATATATCCAAGTACTTATGATAGACTCCTATTTTTTATCCAAATTGACATAATCAAAAATCGTTAGGAGATAAGGTTTTGAGAAGTAAAAGTGTGGATAATTCAGAGCTTACACCATCCTTGAAGACCGATCGTCCGAACTTACCAGGAAACACCACGAGATCACTGAAGAAGCCGATTCGATTTGGGGTTATTGCGGACTTACATTATGATTTGATGCACGACGGTATCGATCGGATGAAATCATTTTTGAGTAGCATTATAATGAATCAGACAGATGCTATCATCCAACTTGGGGATTTTGCCTATCCCAATGCAAATAACAAAGAGATTATTAATCTATTCAATCAAGCACATGAACGATCCCTACATGTCATCGGCAACCATGATACTGATTCAGGACACACTAAACAAATGTGCCTCGATATCTGGGTAATTCCTGCCCCCTATTACATCCAGAAAATTGACTGGCTATCATTTTTAGTCCTTGATGGGAATGATCTAGGTTCACCGACACATAAGGGGGGATACCCATCTTATATCGGTGATGAACAGATAGAATGGCTGCGAAAGAAATTAGAAATGATAGATGGACCAATAATCGTCTTTTGCCATCAGCCGCTTGCGGGAAACTCGGCTGTTGATAATGCTGTAGAAATACAATCCGTCTTGGAAAAAGCGGCTGACAAAATAATCTTATCGATCAATGGCCATTCTCACATCGATGATTTGTTACACATCAATGGAATTTCATACATGCACGTCAACTCAGCTTCGTATTATTGGGTTGGTGCCCCTTATCAGCACGATTCATATCCAAAAAAAGTACATGACGATTACCCTTGGATTTCGTATACTTGCCCCTACAGAAATGCTCTCTTTGCAATGTTTACGGTCGATCCAAATAGCCTAAAAATTGGTGTTGAAGGCCAGCATAGCCAATGGGTCGGTAAATCGCCAGCCGATCTCGGCTATAATATTAATTCTGATTTAAAACATGGTGAACAGATTGTGCCAAAGATTATAAACCGTTTCTTTTAGTCTAAACAGAACAGAAATCAATTGAATACGCGATTTTACCTTGGATACAGATTTCCCATTTCGGCTTAATCTTTCTTTTTTTGAAGCATCTTCGTTTTTGTGCAATAATCAATCATCCTCTACTAAAACTGTAATTTTTTGAATCTCCTCATTTGGTGAGATAATCGGTTTTTTACCACTAGCCGTTGATAGTTCTTTAACCCGAACCTTTTGGCTTCTGACGTAAGGAAAAGGCCTTTCCGCTGGCATGATATTTTGATTCACAAAGTCTGAACCATCAGGGTTGGTGAACAAATACATACCTTGGTAGCCGTCAGGATAATTTTTGTCATCGACGAAAAGCCCATCAATAGTTATCTCCTGTGGCATGAAACAACGATAACCAAAATCATGCATGCCGTCATTTCGTACACTGATCAAACATGGCCAAATCGAGTCCCCACAGGCTGGAATCCAAACACAGTTTCGGATAATTAAGTTCCCTTCCCAAGTACTGCCATAGTCGCTTCTAAAATTAACCAAAGATCTACCATACAAGGTAGAATCTTCGACCGTTAACAACCCGCGACCGATAGCATTAAGTCCCATATGGCCGAGGTTACAGCGACGGATAGTATAATTTCCACTAACACCCATATGGGTATCCATTCTAGAAAGAGTACACCCATCGAGCAGAATATTCTTACAGAAGTTTGAACCAATCACTCCCCAACGGGTGCGATCGAGAAAGTGGTTCATTTGGCAGTTGATCATCCGAAAATTGACCACATTGTTTATGCTGTAATCGTACGATCCCATGTTGACGGGTTGACCTGCCGACCCGATGGTTGAGTAGGTTTTGTGGCCAGTGGCGAAGCAGTTGCGCAATGTAATGTTGGCAGATTTCCGAACACTTATGAATCCGGTATACGGATGCCCTACGTCAGTCTCTCCGACAACATAGTGGACCAGTCCATCAACTTCGGTATTTGAGCGAGTAACCAAAATGTTTCTAGACCAGTAATTGTAACCAATTTCTTGTTTCATCCGGTTGGCAAAAGTGGTAAAGACTCCACCCTTCAAAATGAGTGGCTTTTCGTCAATCGGACGTGCTTCTATTCGAGTGATGTTGTTGTAATTCCAGTCGATATCCCCTTCCACTGTTCCGTCACGGCGCAAAATAAAGCAGTCTTGCTGGGGTACGCCCTGATTTCGGTTAAGCCCCCGCCTGATGTAGCGCATTTTGTTGCTGTTTTCCACTAAAACGTGGCAGTCGTGTTGGTTTTGCGTATTTACTTGCCTTTGGTCTCGTTTTAGACTATCGATTTTCAATTCTTCTGGCGTTAGTAGGGAACTTACCTCGAATAAAGGCATTTTGTGATTCTCAACTTGTGTGTCATCAATAGTAAAACGTGAAGTATTCCAGTCAGTATTGGTAGTAATGATAACTGTAAGTGCTCGACTACCGAGATGATACGTTGCGTCAGGCCTTGTTTTGACAGGGACTTGATGTTTGTTAGCATATTGATGCGCAGCGAATATAGATGGCAGATCATCAGTAACTCCATCGCCAATCGCGCCGAAAGTTTCATAATCAACAAAATTATCCTTGAACATGCGGTTTCCACCACCTTGACGTTGACGTCCTTCACCTTGCTCTCGACGCTTACCATCCGACTGATCCTTTTCATTATGGCCGTCAGCATTTGATACCTGAGCAACGGTCAACAGTCCAGCCGTTGCCCCTATCAGAAAATCTTTACGTTTCATATACTCCAACTTGGTTATTGATGTTTACAAAATCAAGACATTTTGTTTTCCTGATATTAACACACAAGCATTTAACATATCCGAGATATGGATTTTGCCGTAGATGAAAAGTCAAAATTGGCAATCAGGCCAATTGTCATTGAAGTTTGATTATGCAATAATCAGTTCCATAACCCACCCATCATTTAAAGTATCCTAAATGAGAATATCAGATATAGGGAAAAACCAAGTGGTTGAGATTTCCATTATATAGCAATCAAAAATACAGATCAGCAGGGGCAGAATCAGATAAAACAACACAAAAACGACAATAATACCAACTCCAGTACAAATAGTAATTGCTTGACTAAAATCGTACTAATTTCTTATAACTGTTTCCTAAATTGGTAGTAAATTATGCTTAGATTGATATTTTTGACAGCAAGTTTAAAATAACTTTCATATTTAATCATTCTTCTTTTGAATCCAATTATTATCAGTTTTTAACCAATATTTTTTATATTCCTTGGAAAACCATGATGCCTCAGTTTCAGATTCAAAGATAATTATGTTATTCATTTTATGTGCTCTTTTCCATGCTTCATTAGTATTGAACTGCTTTAATTCTCCATTGCCCATCATCACTGTAGGAAAAACGAAGTATTTTCCATCAGCTTCTCCATAAGCCATTAGATGGCTAGTTGTTTGACCGTTACCTAGATCTAGTGATTGGTATTTATCTGGTTGTAAAATCCTTTTGACAAACAATTTATCTTGGTTTTTTTAGTATTGTGCATAGATATTCGTCGTTCATTGACGCCATGGCTGGTTCATAATTTTTTTAAGTTGCAACCCAGACATACTAAAAATATCAACTGAACAAAAGTAATTATTTTGACCACAGAGAGTGTTATCTTTTTCATCAAAAATGACCAATTTTTAACTAAGTATAGAAATTACTGTTTAATTTGGAAGGATTTTCAAATAAAGGGAATAACCAGCGTAGCGAGGATTAACAGTAGCAATAAAGTGTATTTTGATAAAAAACAACTTGGACACTTCGTTTGTTAAAGTGTTACCCCCTCATAGTTACATTATTTCCCATACTTTTTTGCCAGTATATCAAAACATGACTGGAGTCTGTATTTCCATTTACCAGAAGGTAGACACTCTTAATCAATCTTGATTGTTTGTCAAAAGCGTACAAATTACAATAGTAATTGTGGAACCTAACGATAAGTGGTACGAAATCTTAGTTCCCGTTCGAAATAACCTAGTTATTAATTTTCTTTCTTCTACGGCATTTTTTTAACATGGTTACTTGATCGGATTTAGTCGGGCTTTATTCCTAATAATATGTGATTCTCTAATTTACTATTGAGCTAGTAATTGCTGAAATGAATTTTTCATGATTTTGATTAAAATTCTCTCCGGCTCTTGAGCGTGTCATAGAAATTACAAGGTCATTTTTCAAGTCTATTCTTAAAGTACAGGATGATGCCGAACCATGGCCAATAGTTTTTTTGCTAAGACCACCTTCGGTAAATTCAGTAAGGCCGATGCCCCATCTAATATCTGTATTTGGCCCTAAAATCGAATCCAATTTCTGTGGTAACATTTGATTAAATTTTTCTTCACTAAAAAACAAATAATCATTGTACGTCCCTTGATTACAAAGCATTTGTCCTATCAAGGCTAAGTCATAAGCATTTGACCAAGTTAGTGCTGATCCGTCAACCGACTCAATAGATTGACAACCTAGTGGGCCAAATAAATATTTTTGATAAAGATCTGGTAAAGTTATTCCAGTGATATACTCAAGAGCCTTAAGCGCGATCCCAATACTAGTTCCGTTGTATCGATGTTCCTCGCCAATTTTTAAGTATGAATATGCTTCACTATAAACTTGTTCTAGATCGTTCCAAGTATCCGTGAAATGTTCATCCATATCAGCAGTATGTGTAAACAAATGGCGAAACGTAACAGGAGTTGTGACATTTTTATCGGAAAATTGGGGGAGAATACTGCTAATAGGATCATCTAATTTGACTAATCCTTTTTCCACAAATATCATAAATAATGTGCCTGATATAGCCTTGGTTATGGAATAAACTAAATGTTTTGAGTCTGGGGTTACGGGTTCACCATTTCTCTCACCATATCCCTTATTGAAAAATAATATTCCTTTTCTTGCGATACAAGCATTAAATGGTTCCGACGACTCTTCTAACCAATTGTTCAGGATTTTGTCTATTTTTTTTATGGCTCCTATTTCTATTTCTGCTTCTTTTTCTGTTCCCCTTACTAACAAGGGAGCAACTATGGTTTCTCCTATTCTGGGGCTAATTACTACCTGAGACGTTCGACTTTCACTACCATTGATTTGACGCTTTAGTTTTAACCACCACCGTCTATCTCTAGTGATTGCGTTATCTAACTGAGAAAGTGATTTGTGATCAGATCCCATTTCACTCATTCCTGACAATAAAATTGCAAATTCATGAGATCGATTTCGATCTCGTTCAATGGCTGAACTAATAAATGTATTTATGCTTTGACTCTGATTTTTCCAAATCGAAGATTCGAAACCTAAATTTTTTGGGAAAATAATTTCTCCTTCCAAAGGATCGTCTACCAAAATTGGTTTAGGTTTTGCGCATTTGAATAAAGTTCTGTATCGAATGTATTCCACTCCGTCTTGGGCTGTAATCTTCACAACTGCTCCATATCTACCTGGTTCCACAGCTGTTTCCACGATTTCATAGTCCTTTGAGTAAAAAACGACATCGATCTTGTATTCGCCTAGTAACATTCTTGCCTTTTCGTGATTGATAAAATCCCCATTGGGAAATTGGTCATTTTCATTAGGAAAGAAAACACTAGGCTGGAATACAAAGCTCAGATTTATCATTTCTCTGAATCTATTTTTAGGTTCCATAAATTTTTTTTCAATATTCATTTTAATCTCACTTGTTTATTGCGCAGTAGATAACATTCAACTTTTTAGTTGAGGAAACAATTGTTAGGCGGTGATAACCTATCATACATAGGTGAAAGAACTCGATGTATTCTGATGAACCAGCCACAGTGAATAGTATTAGATTAACATGAAAAGCAGAAATTCGAGTTCTATATAGGATGAAAAATATAGATCTTTAGCCCTCGTATCCTAAAGTAGAAAGAAAGTTACTATTATGACTCATTCTGCTACTTGATAAGGATAAATAACGATATTAATCAATTCAATTTATTCATTTAACGTTTGACTGATAGTTTTTAGTAGCGAAGTTTGATCTACTGTATCCTGTCCTATTTCCCAAACCATTATGCCGGCTAATTTCTTCTGCAAGGCATATTGAACTTTCCGGCGAACAAGTTTTTGACCATTGAAGTATATTCCACCCACTATATTACTTTCAGCTAGCGGATGGAACTGTTCCACTAAATCTGCGTAAGTCGTTGCTCGATGCCAATTTTGAATAGAACGACCATAGAAGGGAATGCCCAGACATAATTTTCCTAATGCAACACCAGACTCTAATTTTTTTGCAATGTCGGACAAACTGTCTTGATAGGTTGAATGTTGGTCTGGATGGTCATAGGACATTAGGTGAATATAGTCGATTGCCTTATATACAGATGGGCTCAGGTACGTATGATGACTTACAGCGACTGTAACCAATAGACGATGTTGAGAAAATACAGATTGGGTCTCTATTAACAGCCTTTCATACGCATTTTCTTCCTCTTTGTTTTGAGGAAACTCCCAATCAAAATCAATACCATCAAGTTTTTGCTGTAGGCAAAAATTCTTTAACTGACGGATGAAATGTTGCCGCAAATCTTTATTCAAAGCCATGGCGGAAAACCTTTGACTTCTTCCCCATCCTCCAACACAGACCGAAAATCGAACTTTGTTTTTCCGTGTTATATCACGCAATTCTTTGAAAGATGATTGGTCAATACGACCTAGGTCTAATTCACCCAATTCATTGGGTTCTATAGAAAAGTAAATCAGATCCGTTAAATGGATCAACCAAGAAGTATTTACCTGATTGATTCGATAGTTAGGTAAATACCCAACCACACGAAATTTCGGTTTTTTTTGTGGTGGGACCGAAAAAACGTTGATAATAGGATTTATCAACAGGAAAAGAAAAATCGCAATGATAGGTCGCATAGATAGATATTAGCAATTAATTTTTATTTCCGTTTACTTCTTATCTGCTGATTTAATGTAAGTGCTATTTGAGATGAAACGGTATTGATTAGATTAATATAATTTTGCCGGGTATCCTCCTTTTGGTGGACTGAAAAAAAAATTAATATGTTAAGCCAACAAACAAAACCTTACTTTTAGCGCTGGGTAAATCTCA
>CAYVHK010000102.1:0-10815 GCA_964451145.1 uncultured bacterium
TAGTAGTTGTTTTAGTAGCTTTATTGTTCTTCTTAGGCAGTCGCCGTTTAAATCGTTTACCTGAAACCAAGTTTCAGATGCTTTTAGAGATCTTCATTGGTAAGATAATCGACTTCTTCGGTGAGGTGTTGGGTAAACATGGTCAGCAATATACGTGGTTCGTCGGCTCTTATTTTATATTTATTTTATTTTTGAACTATTTGGGACTTATCCCTGGCTTTCAATCTCCTACTGCTGATTTGAATACAACATTGGCTCTTGGTTTAACCGCCGTAATTGGTGTCAACATCATCTCGATTAAGGAAAATGGATTGGTTAACCACATAAAGCATTTCATTGGTGAACCAGCTTGGTTAGCTCCACTTATGTTTCCTCTTCATGCCATTGGCGAAGTGGCGAGAGCAGCTTCATTAGCCTTACGTCTGTTTGGAAATATATTTGGGGAAGAAACCGTAATTATTAATCTCACTCTGTTGGGTGTCGGTTTAATGGCTTTGTTACCGTTTCCTCTTCCGATACCAGTTCAGCTACCGATGCTGGCTTTTGGTTTGCTGGGCGGTTTTTTACAGGCATTTGTATTTTCGCTCTTGACATCCGTTTATATTGTGACATTCTTGGACCATGGTGATGACCATGGTCATCACTAGGCTCTCTGTTTTAAACTGTTTTCAGTTAGTCTAATAATTTTAGAAACACACAGAATTATCTACACTAAAACTAATTATTTAAGGAGAAATGTAAGATGATTTATCTCGCAGTTTTGGCCTTCGGGGTTACACTGGGTCTTCCAATTGCAGTGATCTTTGCCTCTACCGCTCAAGGAAAAGCGGTTACTGCCGCCATGGAAGGTATCGCTCGACAACCTGAGTCTGCCAGTCAGATGTTTGGTCCAATGATTGTCGGTTTGGCACTGATAGAAGCTATGGTTATTTATGCTCTAGTGATGTTTTTTGTTATGCTAGGCAAATTGCCAGAACCCTCTGCCCTAAAACCATTGATTGAAGCTGAAGCTAATAGTGCTCAAGTCAGAACCCAAGCTAATCACTAATAATATAGCAGAAACTAGGCTAGGTGAAAATGTTTTGCATTCTCACCTAGCCTAGTTTGTGTAAATCTTATTGTTTTTTGATACTAATTATCGAAATGAAACTCAAAAATAGAAAAACGTTACTTTTTCTTGCCTGTTATATGATCCAATTTTTATTGGTTATCGGTACAATGGCAGCAGGTCCAAGCTCCGGCGGAAGCGGACACGATTCAGAAGTGAAAAGCGGGGTTTTGGGTGTTTTAGGCATTGATCCGACACTGGTCTTGATCCAAGCCGTTGGTTTCCTGATTGCCTTGTTGTTTCTGAGAAAATTTGCCTTTGGAAAGATTGGTGGTGTCATCGAAAATCGACAACACGAAATCTCCAGTCGAATGGACAAACTAGAATCAGATCAAGCAGAACTAGATAGGTTGACGGCTGAAACACAACAACGACTCAATCAAATCGAAGCTGAAGCTAAAGATAGGGTCCAACAAGCAATTGTGCAGGGCGAATCAGAGAAACAGGATATCTTGGAGCAAGCACGTCAAGAAGCGGCTTCTTTAATTGATCAAGCTCGTGTGGAAATCGAACAGGACAAGGAGTCTGCAATTTTAGAATTGCGTGGTCAAATTGCAGAAATTGCTATCGGTGCGGCTAGTCAGATTATTGATCAACAAATCGATTCAGCGACACACCAACATGTAATTGATGAATATGTTAATCGCTTACCTACGGATCCTACAGTCTAGAGAATGCTCGTCGTATTGCTGTCCTGATCGAAGACATTTAATGGTTGATTGGTAATCGGGTATTTGAGAAATATACAAGTCTAATTGCTGAAACGAAAGTTGCTAAGATTCTGGTCATGAAATAATAAGCATTGCTACCAGACGAATTCACCAAGTTAGATTGTTAATTCAAAACGTTTTCGCCAATTTGATAAAAACAACAATTCTTATTTATTTGGTTTCTTTAACAAGTAATGCCCAGTTCGGAAATGAATATTCACCGCGCCAATGACCAAAAAGTGTGCACCAGTTTTTGAGTTTAGAAGGGAATTAGGGATTCAATTGGCTAAAGTCGATCAGTAATATGCAACCAAACAGAGAGAATTACAATGAATGATGTTAGGGTAGCACAGCGATATTCGACTGCCTTATATCAAGCCGCTAGCGAACAACAAAGTGTCGATCAGATAGCTGGTGATGTGGCTTATTTGCTCGAACTGTTAGGAGAGTCTGAAGAATTTGATCAAGTGATTCATGATCCATTGATTTCGCCAGAGTTTAAAACAGAAATATTCCAAAATCTGTTCAGCCAACAGCTTGATCCACTAACACTCAGTTTTTTAACTATGTTGGCTGATAAGCAAAGAGAACGCGGATTAGTATCAATCTTGGAAACTTTTCAGTTGATTATGGATCAACAAGCGAGCCGAATGGAGGCGCTTGTTATAGTAGCAACACCTATCGGTACTGAGCAGCAATCTGCTTTAGTCAAAAAATTAAGTCTTTATTCTGGTAAGACTGTGCGATTAAAAATTGACATTGACCCAACCATTCAGGGTGGGTTTATTGCCAAGCTCGGGGATACTATTTTCGATGGAAGTATCAAGACACAACTAGAACGAATGAAGTCGCAACTGGCAAGAGGATAAGTTTTTATGGCAAGAGAAGTTAGACCGGACGAAGTTTCGAGTATTCTTAAGCAACAACTGCTTCAGTATAGCCGAAACGTAGATGTTTACGATGCTGGAACAGTTCTTCAGGTCGGTGATGGTATTGCCCGGGTTCACGGGTTAGCTAATGCAATGGCGGGTGAAGAAATACTTTTCCCTAACAATGTAATGGGGATGGTCTTCAATTTAGAGGAAGATAATGTAGGCTGCGTACTATTTGGCGAAGATACTGAAGTAAGGGAAGGCGATACTGTTAAGAGAACTAATTCGCTATTAGAAGTACCTGTTGGAGAAGCCATGCTCGGTCGAGTGGTAAATGCACTCGGTGAGCCGATTGATGGTGGACCAGCGATTGAAACAGAAGAAGCTTTACCAGTTGAACGAAAAGGTTTAGGTATTATCCAGCGTCAGCCAGTTGAAGAACCACTATTAACTGGTATCAAAGCCATCGATAGCATGGTACCAATTGGTCGCGGTCAGAGGGAGCTAATTATCGGCGACCGACAAACTGGAAAGACTGCTATTGCTATTGATACTATCATCAATCAGAAGAACTCTGGGGTTAAATGCATTTATGTTGCTGTTGGTCAGAAAGGCTCTACTGTTGCACAAGTAGTGGATACACTACGCCAACATGATGCTATGGACTATACGATTGTGGTTGCTGCTACTGCTAGTGACACTTCACCGATGCAGTATTTGGCCCCTTATTCGGGTACCTCAATGGGTGAATACTTTCGAGATAAAGGTGAGCATGCTCTTATCATCTATGATGATTTAACTAATCACGCTTGGGCTTATCGACAAATGTCGTTACTTCTCCGTCGTCCCCCAGGACGGGAAGCTTATCCGGGCGATGTTTTCTACTTACACTCGCGTCTGTTAGAACGAGCGGCTAAGCTGAGTGATGACTTGGGTGCTGGTTCTTTAACTTCACTGCCGATTATACAAATTTTTGAAGGTGACTTAACTACTTATATTCCAACTAATGTGATTTCTATTACTGATGGACAGATTTATCTAACCACTGATCTGTTTAATGCCGGAATTCGACCAGCTATTAACCCTGGCGTTTCGGTTTCGCGCGTTGGTGGAGATGCTCAGATCAAAGCTATGAAGGCTGATGGGGTTGCGAAGACCATGCGCTTAGATTTAGCTCGATATCGTGAAGTGGCCGCCTTTGCACAATTTGGTTCTGATTTAGATGCCGCTACTCAAAACCAGTTACGGCGTGGTGAACGGCTAATTGAGCTACTTAAACAACCTCAGTACCAACCATTACCAGTTGAGAAAGAAATTGTTTCTATTTTTTCCGGTTCAAATGGTTACTTGGATGATATTGAATTAACGGATGTGGCCCGTTTTGAAACTGAGCTTTTGACTTTCATGGACCAAAATCACAGCGATATTTTAACGGAAATTGTCGAGACCGGCAACCTATCCGACGAATTGGCTGAGCAACTTTCTCAGGCTACTGCTACATTTAAAGAATCATTCCAACCAACTGCAGCAGAGGAGTAGAAAAGAAAAGTGGCAACACTGCGCGAAATACGGCGACGCATAGCTAGTATAACGAAAATATCCCAAGTCACTGACGCTATGCGGATGGTGGCAACTGCTAAGCTAAGGCGGGCGCAACAAGCTATTGAGGCTAATCGGCCTTACGCCGAAAGGTTCAATCGGATTTTGGGTCAATTAATTAATGCGACCAATAGCAAAGAGTCAATGGAGGCCGAATCTAATGAGATTCATCCTCTAATGGAAACACGGCCGGTGAAACGGGTTTGTATTATTGCAATTTCCGGTGATCGGGGATTGTGTGGTAGTTTTAATGCTAATACAATTCGGACCACTAATCAGCGTCTGCAACATTATCAACAATATGACATTGAAGTGGACTTAATTTGTGTCGGTCGACGGATGGCTGACTTTTTTCGTCGACGGTTGACAATAGCAGGCGAACACGTGAATATCTTTGGCAATCTGAAATTTGAGGTTGCAGTTGACTTGGCTAACCAAGTTAGTCATCTGTATTCTTCCACAATTGTCGATTCCGTCGAAATCATATACAATAACTTCCGATCAGCCATTTTACAAATAGTTCAGACAGAGCAACTCCTACCACTCGACACTTCCGATGAATCGACTGAGAGTGGAACTTCTGGAGTCCCTACTTCAGCCGAATATCTGTATGAACCGACTCAAGAAGAAATTCTCTACCAGATTTTGCCTAAACATCTGAACGCCCAGATATGGAAAGCTTTACTAGATTCAAACGCGGCAGAACAAGGGGCAAGAATGACAGCCATGGAAAATGCCACTCAGAACGCCAAAGATATTATTGATGAACTAGTACTAGAGCGAAACAGAGCCAGACAAACGCTAATTACCAAAGAAGTCGCTGAAATTGTCAGTGGTGCAGAAGCTTTGGGTTAGAAAGTAAATATAAAGGGATTTTATAATGAATCAGGGAAAAGTTTTAGAGGTAGTTGGTGCTAGGGTTGATCTCGATTTCTCTGGCGTTGAACTACCAGACATCTTGAATGCCGTTGAAGTTGACAGGGCTGACGGTGCTAAATTGGTTCTCGAAGTTCAACAGCACTTGGGCGAAAGTCGTGTACGTTGTGTATCTATGGATACGACTGATGGTATCGTTCGAGGAACACCAGCGCGGGACACAGGTGGACCCATCACTGTTCCGGTTGGAGAAGGCGTGTTGGGTCGTATAATGAATGTTACTGGTGATCCCATTGACGAAGCAGGTGAGATCCAAGCCGACAAACGGTATCCAATACACCAACCTCCACCAGCACACAAAGACTTAAGCACAGTAGCAGAAATGTTAGAAACGGGTATTAAGGTTATTGATCTGATTCAGCCAGTAGCAAAGGGTGGAAAAGTTGGACTATTTGGCGGAGCCGGTGTAGGAAAAACTGTGTTGATTGCAGAACTAATCAACAATATTGCCACCCAACATGGTGGGTTTTCGGTCTTTTGTGGTGTTGGTGAGCGGACGAGAGAAGGTAACGGTTTTTATATTGAACTTGATGAATACGGCGTCCTCGATAAGACTGCATTAATCTTTGGACAAATGAATGAACCTCCAGGCGCTAGGTTGAGAGTCGGTTTAACTGGACTTGCTGTTGCTGAATACTTTCGTGATGAACAAAATCAAGATGTACTCATTTTCATCGATAATGTATTTCGCTTTACGTTAGCTGGTGCTGAAGTTTCAGCCTTGTTAGGCCGTATGCCGTCAGCTGTAGGTTATCAACCTACTCTAGCCACCGAAATGGGAGCCATGCAGGAAAGAATTACTAGTACCCAAACTGGCTCTATATCCTCTTTCCAAGCAGTTTATGTTCCAGCTGACGATTACACAGATCCTGCGGTAGTAACCGTATTTGGGCACCTTGATGCTGCTACTAGGTTGGAGCGTTCGATTGTTGAAAAAGGACGTTATCCTGCCGTTGATCCGTTGTCTTCGACTTCACGGATTCTAGACCCTGCTGTCATCGGAGAAGAACACTACCAAACTGCTCGTCGAGTGCAGTCAGTAATGCAGGAATATGAAGACCTGAAAGACATTATCGCAATCTTAGGAGTAGATGAACTAACTGATGATCAAAAAGAGCTTGTTGGCCGTGCCAAAAAACTTGAAATGTTTTTAACACAACCGATGTTTGTAGCAGCAAGGTTTACAAATATTCCAGGTCAATATGTCAAAATAGAGGATACTATCAAAGGTTGTCAAGCCATTTTGAATGGTGAATGTGACGATCTCTCTGATTCTTCGCTCTACATGATCGGCCCTATTGAAAATGCATTTGAAAATGAAAAACGTAATGACAAGGATCAAGCAGCCTAAATTGGGTAGTATCAAATGGCCAATAGATCATATGCCTTAGAAATCCGCACCCCGGAAAGATTAATTTTTGAAGGGGAAGTTTCCAGTATCAAGGCACCTGGAGTTGAAGGTAATTTTCAGATTATGGCTGGACATATTCCTTTCTTGACCATGCTGATACCAGGTGCAATGAACATTCGTACTGCGGATGGGGATCGAACGATGGCTACTAGCGGTGGGTTATTTGAAGTCTTAAAAGAAGGCGTAACTGCCTTACTCGATACGGTTGAATGGCTGGATGAAATTGATATTGAGAGAGCTGAAGCCTCGCGGCAACGAGCTGTGGAACGTTTAGCTTCTAAATCTAATGATATCGACCAAATTCGCGCGGAAGCAGCCTTGACCCGTGCATTGGTGAGAATACGGATTTCAGGTCCTTAGTTTACTTATACTAATTGATAATTTGAGTTTTAAAAGGGAAACAGTGAATGGCAAATGTTTCCCTTTTTTATTTGAGGATCCTAATTGTCTCTTAAAGACTTAACCGAACGATTATGGGCTAAGGATCCTTATCTTTGGTCAACCGATTCTGAGGTTCAGAAAAAAATACAAAATCGATTGGGTTGGTTGACTGCCCCAAGGAATTTTTTGGCTCGGTCGGTTGAAATTACCAATTGGGCAGACCAAGTTGTCCAAGATGGATTTCAATCTGTGGTCTTATTAGGAATGGGTGGAAGTAGCCTAGCACCAGAAGTTTTCACACAAACCTTTCGATCAGGTAAGAGATTGCCTTTGGTTGTCGTTGATACCACCGACCCTACTAGCATTTCAATTTTAGAAAATAGTCTTGATCTGGAGCGAACATTGTTTCTGGTTTCTACTAAATCAGGTTCAACCATTGAGACATTATCCTTATTTCGCTATTTCTATCAACAAACACAACAAAATGGCTCTCAATTTGTTGCCATTACCGATCCAAACTCCAAGTTAGTCAATTTGGCTAGGCAGTATCAATTTCGTCAATGTTTTCTTAATCCTGTGGATATTGGTGGTCGTTATTCGGTATTGTCTTATTTTGGCTTAATTCCAGCGGCTTTAATTGGCATCGATATAGAACAATTGCTAAATACGGCTATTAGCTTGGATTGGCAATCGGCAGTAAAATTTGGTCAGGAAATTACTGATCAAGCGCAGAATGGCCGAGATAAAATGACATTAATCTCTTCGCCTCCAATATACCGAATTGGTTGTTGGATTGAACAGCTAATTGCCGAAAGTACTGGTAAGTTCGGTCAGGGAATTATACCCATTGATATGGAGCCGCTTCATGTACCACAAAAGGCTACCAGTTCAGACAGATTTTTCGTCTATACTAAATTAGCTGTTGATGATAGTTTAGAGTCTCATGTTTCAGATCTAAAAAGGGCAGGTTTTCCTGTCTATGAACACGAACTACCTGACCTATACAGTTTAGGATCGCTTTTCTTTTTTTGGCAGATTGCAACAGCTATCGCCGGGGCGAAACTCGGTATCAATCCATTTGATGAACCAAATGTCACAGAAAGTAAAAACCAGACCGCCAAATTACTCAACGATTTTCCAAAAGTCAATCATTTACCAGAAGAAGTTCGCGTGTTTGGTAATGACAAACTAGAAGTATACAGTACCTCGTTACTAACCCAAACTTCGATTAATGCTTGCCTATCGACTTTCTTAAATTTGGTTCAGAATAATGATTATATTGGCTTAATGATCTATTCCAATGCTCTATCTATTAATGAAGATGGTCTACCAAATCGAATGGAGTTGTTTTTTGAAAGAATGCGAAAAGCTATCAACCGAATAGGTGGAACAGCCACAACGTTAGGCTATGGACCTCGATATCTACATTCTACGGGGCAATTGCACAAAGGTGGTGCTAATAATGGACATTTTATCCAAATAACAGTCGGTTCTCCAAAATTCAAAATACAGATACCAGCTACTAGTTATGATTTTTGGACACTCAAAATGGCGCAAGCTTACGGCGACTTATCCGCTTTATTGGATAAAGGCCGACAAGTGATACGTATTCATCTAAATTATCATCATCTTGAAATGGGAATTCAACAATTAACGGAGGAGTTTGAGCAATTATGAAAAAAGGTATTTGTTACGGTACATTAGTGGGAGATACAATGGAAGAACGCTTTGAATTGGCCAAATTGGCTGGTTTTTCAGGCGTTGAGATTGGCACACAAGAAAACGATTCAGATCGGAACAAATTCAAATCGGTTGCTAACGACAATGGTATTGATCTATTCAGTGTAATGAATACCAAGCATTGGGGGTTACCACTCTCAGATCCAGATCCGGAAGTTCGTGCCGGTTCAGCACAGGGTGTGATTGAATCCATCGACACAGCCGTAGCAATCGGAGCTTCAACAGTTTTGCTAGTTCCAGCAGTAGTTAATGATAATATCACCTATGAACAAGCCTACCAACGTTCGCAAGAAGAAATTAAAAAGCTAATCCCGATTGCTAAAGAAAAAGGAGTTAAAATCTCAATTGAAAATGTTTGGAATAAATTTCTCCTTAGCCCGATTGAATTCATTAATTACATAGACGAGTTCAATAGTGAGATGATTACCGCCTATTTTGATGTTGGTAATATTTTGCTGTACGGTTTTCCACAGCATTGGATTTATACTATAGGAAACCGTATGGATAAAGTTCATATTAAGGGCTTCAACAGCAACGGCTTCAAATGGACAGGTTTGATAGATGATTGTTCTATTGATTGGAATGCTGTCATGTCTGCATTGACCGACATTGGTTATGATGACTATATTACAGCAGAGCTCGGTGTTGATGCTAATGACCCGGTGGGTGGTGTTCACAAAATTAGCCAGGATATGGACCGAATTTTAGCAGGTCAAGTTTAAGATTAATTTCATTAGTGGTTTTATTATTCGAATTATTTTTTAAAATTCACGTGGAAATTATTGTTCTCGAAACCTATCATGAACTTAGCCGGGTAGCAGCTGAAATTGTTGCTGAAAGTATTCGGCAGGCAAAAAAAGCAGTTCTCGGTTTAGCGACCGGTAGTACTCCTATTGGTCTCTACAAAGAGTTGATAGCTCGATATCAACAGGAAGAAATCGACTTTTCTGACGTAGTTGCCTTCAATTTAGATGAATATGTTGGTCTTGAACCTCAACATCCTCAAAGCTATCATTATTTCATGGAGAAACATTTGTTTGGTCAGATTAACATTCCAACCGAACAGCGATATATTCCTCCTAGTGATCTTTCCGACTTGCAGGCAATTCAACGTTTTTGCCAATGGTACGAGGACGAAATTCAAAGACATGGGGGAATTGATCTGCAAGTCTTAGGAATTGGTGTTGATGGACATATTGGTTTTAACGAGTCCAGTTCTTCCCTTACTTCTCGAACAAGACTGAAAACGCTAGCCCAATCAACAGTGGAGGCAAATGCAAAGTTTTTTGATAAAAACATCGCACTGGTGCCAAAACTATCAATTACTATGGGAGTTGGAACAATCATGGAAGCAAAGCGATGTTTGCTACTAGCAAATGGAGAAAGAAAAGCTGAGGCTGTCGCTAATGCAATTGAGGGGCCAATAACAGCTTCGGTTCCAGCTTCAATTCTGCAAATGCACCCAAATACTACTATTTTGCTCGATAATTCAGCAGCACAAAGACTGGAACGATTGGATTACTACAAGTGGGTTTATCAAAGCAAACAACAATTAGAATCACAATTGTGATGAATCAAAAACGCTTGCAGGAAATATTCAGCTGTTTTTCTCAAAAACGGATATTAGTGATAGGGGACTTTTATTTGGATGGTTATTGGTTGATAGATCAAACCAAATCTACATTATCTTTAGAAACTCCTTGGCATACCTCGCCAGTGACCGAACAACAGTATAGCCCCGGGGCGGCTGGAACGGTGACCAACAACCTGAAATCACTTGGCATTGGCGAAGTATATGCTCTCGGTATTATAGGTCAAGACAGTTTTGGTTCGACACTTCTCCAGTCATTAGAATCGAGGGGGTGTTCCACAAAGTTTATGATTCAGACAAAGGAACGGGTAACTCCTACCTATCTCAAACCAATTTATTGTGGTTATGAAGGAGGTCGTATGGAAGGTTCTCGTTTTGACATTGAAAATCAGACAGAAACACCATCATTACTCCAAAACCTGTTACTGACTAATTTGCGCCAATGCTTACACACAGTTGATGCGGTC